>CALCJE010000054.1 GCA_937965665.1 uncultured Bacteroidales bacterium | reverse complement strand
CCATCGAAAACAAAGGTGAAATAGGCCCTGAGTTTAAGGGAAAATACGACAAATGGATATTTGGCTGCGATATTTGTCAGGACGTTTGCCCCTGGAACCGGTTTTCGACACCCCATAAAGAACCTGCCTTTGCGCCGGATGCCAGGCTCATGGAGCTTACAGGCTCCGATTGGGAACAAATGGACCAGGAACAGTTTAAAAGTATATTTAGAAAATCAGCCGTAAAAAGAGCTAAATTTGCCGGCCTGAAACGGAATATCGATTTCCTGTCAGGTGCAGGTTGATAATATGTAAATGGTTTCAGGTTCCGGCACCGGATTTTTGGCGCTTATCCTAAAATATTAAACTAAAATTTCACTCTTTCCCATGCAGTCACAGGAAAACCCATTAAAAGTTGATATTCGATCCGAAATAGGTGAATTAGAAGGTGTTATCATCCACACTCCGGGCCCGGAAGTGGAGAATATGACACCCGACAGTTCGCGCAAAGCGCTTTACAGCGATATTCTGAACCTTTCGGTAGCATTAAAGGAATTTAACCAGTTTAAGGGATTCCTGTCGAAAGTTACCAAAACCTACGAGGTAAAGGAACTGCTTTCTGCTGTAATCCAGAACCCTGAGCACAGGTCGGAATTGCTAAAAGCCATTGCAGCAAAAGAGCGGCTCAACGAATACACTATTGCCGAGCTGATGGACATCAGCCCCGAAAAGCTTACGACCCTGCTGATTGAAGGCGTTGAAATGCGAAAGGATAACCTCACCCGCTTTTTATCAAAAGACAGGTATTCCATTCAGCCTTTGCACAACTTTTTCTTCACACGCGATGCCTCGGTAGCCATAAATAATAAAGTGCTTATCAGCCGCATGTATAGCCGCATACGCGACCGCGAGTCCATCATTATGGATGCTATTTTCACGAACCATCCCGAATTTGGCGTTAAAACAATACAGCCCGAGCAAAGCCATCATTTATGCGATGAATTCAGTTTTGAGGGCGGTGATTTTCTGGTAGCCAGGGAAGATATTCTGCTTATCGGAACCGGCACAAGAACTACTTCGCAGGGCATTGATTTTATCCTTGAATATTACAAAGAGAAAAAAGTGCAGAGGCACATCATCGTGCAGGAACTGCCCTACACCCCTGAATCGTTTATACACCTGGATATGGTTTTTACCTTCCTCGACCGCAACCAGTGCATGGTGTACGAACCGCTTATTTTACAGCCCAATCGTTATCTTACCATTCATATCCACATCGACAATGGCAAGGTAAAATCGATCAGGGAAGTCGAAAATATTCCGGCCATACTGAAAGAACTGGGCATGGAGGTTGAAACCCTGTATTGCGGTGGCAGGCGCGACAGTATGATTCAGGAACGCGAACAATGGCACAGCGGAGCTAACTTTTTTGCAGTGGCGCCCGGCAAAGTGCTTGGTTATGGCCGCAATGTAAATACCATCGAAGAAATGAACCGCCACGGATATGCTGTTATTAAAGCCAGTGATGTGGCAAACAACAAGGTTGACATCAGTAGCTATAACAAATATGTTGTGACCATCGACGGGTCAGAACTTTCGCGCGGTGGTGGCGGATGCAGGTGCATGACCATGCCCGTGAGGAGGAAAGCTGTTGAGTGGTAGATGTTTGTCGACTGAAAGGGCCAGAGGGCGAAATCGGGAAGGGAGAAATGGGGGTCACGTCACCAGGCGAATTTCGGGGTATCACTTAACCTAAAAACTATTTTCTAAAAGTGTTGGACGAAACAATATTTCTGTGAGTTTCTTTAGTTTTTACACAACGATTATCGGGAATTGACATTTCTATTTCTCACCCCAACGAAACCCGCTAACTTCAAGCCCTGCCAGCGCCAACGCCCTGTTGGTAACCGTGGCTGCAAGTTGTTCAAATGTTTCGGGCTTGCTGTAAAATGAGGGTGCGGCAGGACAAATTATTCCTCCGGCTTCGGTAACCGTTTTCATATTATTGATATGGATCAGGCTCAACGGGGTTTCGCGGGCCACCAGCACCAGTTTGCGGCGCTCCTTCAGCATAACATCGGCTGCACGGGTCATCAGGTCGTTCGAAATTCCGGACGCGATACGCCCCAGGGTTCCCATGCTGCACGGGCAAATAATCATAGCATCAAAACCGGCCGAACCCGAAGCTACCGGCGCATAAAAATCATTTTTCTGGTAACGGGTAAAAGGATACTTCTCAAAATCGGTATTGCCCAGTTCGTATTGCCATACCCCTTTGGCGGTATCGGATAACAATAATGCAACCTCCTGCAGCTGTTCACTCATGTTCAGGAGCGTTTCGAGCAGCACCCGGGCATAAATGGAACCGCTTGCCCCGGTAACGCCAACTATCAGTTTTATACCCTTCTTTTCCATTTTTATATTCCTGTTGCCATTAAATCATCAAAATTTATTCAGTTCACCGAAATTGAAAGTATCCGTTTACTACCGATTCCTTAAAATTGCGCTTCCCGGAGCTGTGTCTGCCGCCAACTTACCTAAAACCTGTAGCCCACAAACAGCATAATGCAATCGTTGTACTGTCCGTGGTCGAAAAACCGGTATACAGATCCGTTCACTTCATCTTTCCGTATGCTGAGTAAAGAACTGTTCATCCTGAAATTAACACTCAGTTTATCCGTAACCGGGTACCCGATGCCGGCCATAAATGAGGGATTGAACAGGCAGAAGTCGCCATAGGTTACCTCCATATAATCAAGTTCTTCGTAACTATGCAACAGGAACGAAAACGAAGGCCCGGCTTCGAGTATAAGCTTATTTTTTAAATGATACTGATACAGGAACGGCATTTCGATATATCCAAGCCGCATGAGGTAAAAAGTATAATCCTGCTTTTTCTCGTCGGGATTATGGCGGCTGCCTTTCTGAAAGTAACTGATTTCAGTTTGTAAGGATGTGTGCTCGCTCAATCCAAGCCTCACCCAAAACCCGGCATAAATTCCGGCTTTATTGAACCCGCTGTATGTATCGCCGGCTACCTGGCTCCCGACAAGCCCGGCAGCAATTCCTCCCTGAAAAGACTGCGCTGATGCGTTCGAAGTATAAAAAATCAACAGGATGAAGGCAAGGTAAGTTTGTTTCATAAATTAACTAACAACTTTCGGTCAGAAATAGTTCTGGTCACGCATTAGGGAGGGACGATTTCCGAACGACATTATGGAACTTATCATGCAGGAATTATCCCTCAATTTATGCTGCTGCAAATGGCGAATTTAGTGCTTTTTGAAACAACAACCGGTACCGGATAAATGAAAAGGATCTCCATTACCAGGTTCATTGCTTCAAATAGGAAACAAAACCCTATGTGCCTTTCTATGTGCCCTATATGCCTATGTGGTAAAACAAATCAGTATAATCTTTCTTTGAACCACGTAGAAAAACAAAACGCTATGTACCTTTTAATGAATTATGGATATTGATTAGTTCAATTCATTGCAAATCGCAAAGCCATAAAATCATTCACCTTCACATGGCTCAGGCTTTTCGGCATTATCCTCCTCCATACCAAACCACACATTGGCATATTCGCCATAAATTCCGACACCCATTGCCTGCCAGCTCACATCTTTCCAGTCCCTTTTGTTTATGATTACGTCGTTATGTCCGGGGCTTTTCTTCCATCCATCAAGAATATCCTTAGCCTGTGCCAGTGCACTGGGGTATTTGTACGTCGACCAGAATGAAATTTCGAACCCCTCGCCGGTGTATGAGGTAAGCTCACGGGGTTTGCTCCACATGCAATTCGCCTTTTTGTGATCGGGCGTATAACAACAGGCTATCCAGTTTCCTTTGTCGGACCAGCTGTGCATGTTGCAGCGTCCGCCCTGTTTAAAATTTGCATCCTGGTCTTTGGCATGTGTTTGAGCCACATAACAAAGCGATGCCGACAATTTCACTTCGGGAAGTCCTTTCCTGGCCCGGTATTCGTTTATCAAAGTAAACAATTCCATTTCGGCGGGCGAAAGGCAGATTTGAGGTAACTGTTGTTCGTTTTTTTTATTCTGCGAAAATATATCAGCCGCAAAAAGCAAGAGTATCAGGGGGACAAGAAGAATCCGGAGCATATTACTATGTTTACCCTTGATAACTCGGCAGCCATTAAAAAATTGTTCTATTTACCGGGTTCCAGTTCTTTCCCGGCTATGCCAAACCGTTTTTCTTTCACTTTTTTACCATTCACAAATTCCGACCGGAGCATAAGTTCTCCTTTCGCATCCCAGTATTGCCAGGCGCCTTCCTTCACCTTATTTACATATTGTCCTGAACCTGAGAGCTTGCCATTGGCATAATATGTCTTCCAGCTGCCATCGGGTTTACCCATGTCGAAATTCTCTTCCTTTATCTTCATTCCGGCTCCATCAAAATATACCCAGTACCCGTTGCGCTCTCCATTTACCCAGCTTCCTGATTCGCTGAGCTGACCACTGTCGTACCATTCTTTCCAGGCACCATTTTTCAATCCATTGTTATAGGATCCTTCTGATTTCATCTTGCCGTTGGGGTACCAGATTTTGCTTGTGCTATCCTGGTTTCCCGATTTATAATAATTAATGTACTGAGGTTTACCGTTTTCGTACCAACCACACCATTGCCTGTTCATTTTTCCATTCACATAAGTGCCGGAATCTTTGGTTTGTCCATTTGGAAACCATGCGACCCATACCCCGGTTTCTTTATTTTCAGCATATTCGCATTTGTGATGCACATGCCCATCCGTATACCAGAAAGTCCAGTGACCTGTTTTTTCATCGTTCGAAAATGCTCCTTCTTTCCATTTGGAGCCATCCTCGTAATAATATTTCCAAACGCCTTCGAGTTTACCTTTTACAAACGAGCCGGTACTCCCCACGGCACCGTTCGGATGGTAAAATACCCAAATGCTGTCGCGCAGATCGTCAGTAAACCGGCCCTTTTCTTCGATGGATCCATCGGCGCGGTATGTGGTTACCAGGCTATTCAGTTTACCTGATTTAAAAACACCTTCGAACAATTTTTTACCATTCGGGTACCACTCGCAGTATTTTCCTTCTTTAACCCCGTTCAAATAACTGGCTTCGGCAATTTTTATACCCTTCAGGTTAAACTCGTACCAGGTACCTTCGCGCAGGCCGTTTACCAGTTTGCCTTCGGCGCGTTTACTCCCGTCGGAATAGCGCTCAACGGTAACCTGGGCCGAAACGGCTGTTGCTAAAAGAACAGCAATGGTGATAATGCAGGCAATTCTCATTGTAATGGGTTTTGAAATAACGATATTGACGAGACTGAGTCGTTTAATGCTTACGCTCGGTGGTAAACATGACCAGTTGTTCGAGCGAACAGCGCGAGTCGCTTTCGGGCATGGTATTGAGCAGGGCTATGGCCTTTTGCTGGTATTCGCGCATTTTTTCGTTGGCGTATTTTATACCTCCGCTTTTGTTCACGGTATCTATCAGTTCGGCCACCTTCTGTGGTTCGTTATTATGCCGGCGTACAATATTCATAGCCCGGCGTTTTTCGCTCCAGCTCATGTTTTTGAGCATATAAATCAGCGGCAGGGTCATTTTTTTCTCCTTGATATCGGTGCCATTGGGTTTGCCGGTTGCCAGGTTTTTTTCGTAATCGAAAAGGTCATCTTTTATCTGGAAGGCAATGCCCACATATTCGCCGAAAAGGCGCATTTTTTCGATGGTTTCGGCATCGGCACCCACCGAAGCGGCCCCGGCAGCACAACAGGAGGCGATCAGCGAAGCTGTTTTTTTACGGATGATTTCGAAATAGACCGGTTCTTCGATATCCAGTTTGCGGGCTTTTTCTATTTGCAACAGTTCGCCTTCGCTCATTTCGCGGGTAGCATTAGAAACTATTTTCAGCAAATGATATTCCTCGTTTTCCAGGGAGAGCAACAATCCGCGCGAAAGCAGGTAATCTCCTACCAGCACAGCTATTTTATTCTTCCACAGGGCATTCAGTGAGAAAAATCCACGGCGCTCGTTGGAGTCGTCAACCACATCGTCGTGGATAAGGGTTGCCGTGTGCAGCAACTCAATCAGCGAAGCGGCGTGAAACGTACTTTGATTTACTTCGCCGCAAACCTTGGCCGAAAAGAAAACGAACATGGGCCGCATCTGTTTGCCTTTGCGCTTTATGATATAGCGGGTAATGGTGTTGAGCAACGGAACCGGGCTTTTCATCGAAGCGCGGAAATGCTTTTCAAACTCTTCAATATAAGAGGCTATCGGAGTCTTTATCTGGTCGATGGTGAGCATTCAGTATTTATAAATGATTTAAGTACTCAAAAGTAGTATTTATAACCGAATAATTGGCAAGGCATGTGAGTCCTTTTCACGAAATCAAATCTCAAACGCGACAATCATGCCCCGATAAAAACAGAAATAATGCATAATAAATGCTGTATTACAGCATGATACGTGTTCGCCTTTGTAAGATCAAAACCATTTGATCCTGTTTAACTTTAACCCACATTCAGGAAGGGGGCTTTCCTATTTGAGTATTGGATTTTTCAAGCCAAAAAATCATTTTTATGCTTTTTACCCTTCCGAAAGTTACTTAATGTACCTTTGCAACCCTGCTGCAGCCAACCGTCATTAACAGAAGCAGTAACGTGAATTATGTCAGGAATCTTATTTGATGAAATTGTTTTTGGCCCGGTAAAAAGCCGCCGTTTCGGGGTTTCGCTCGGGATTAACCTCTTGCCACTGCATGGCAAAATGTGCTCGTTCAACTGTGTGTACTGCGAATGCGGACTGAATGAAGATCATAAAAAAGAGAAAAATATACTCTTTACAGCCGAAGAAATTAACACTTCGCTGCGTAACCGCTTTATAGCGTTAAATTCGGGCGGACTTATCCCCGACAATATCACTTTTGCAGGAAATGGAGAACCCACGCTTCATCCCGGTTTCGAAACCATTATTGAAAACACCATACAACTGCGGGATGAATTTTTCCCACAGGCAAAAATCACCGTGCTCTCAAATGCCACGCGCCTTGGCCGTGAGAATGTGAAAAGAGCTTTGCTTCGCATTGATAACAATGTTTTGAAACTCGATGCCGGCACTAATGCCACTTTCCAGGCTATTAACCGCCCGACGAATACAATTACATTGAACGAAGTGGTTGATGGTTTAAAAAGTTTCGGAGGAAACCTGACCATACAAACCATGCTTATTCGCGGCGAAGTGGATGGAAAAACAGTTGATAATACTACCGATGAAGAACTTACGTTATGGTTACAGCATATTGAAGAAATAAAACCTAAGTTGGTCATGTTGTATCCCATCGATCGCCAGACTCCATACAAAACCCTCGAAAAAGTTCCCAAAGCAGAGTTTGAGGCCCTGTCAAAAAGAATTGAAGCGATTGGAATAAATGTAGAAGTGTTTTATTGATAATGCGGTAATTTGTTAATGCGATAATATGATGATGTGGTAATTATTCTAAATGAGACCATTGAACCCTTGAAACGCAAAGCCTGAAACGCCGAAGGTCTGAAACGCGAAGCCTGAAACGCGAAGCTTGAAACGCCGCAGGCATTAAACTTATAAAATCCTCAAATCCCTCATGTTAGACTACGAGCCAAAAATATTGTTAGCTTTTGCCGAAACCCTGAGCGGAAACCAGGAGATATTTAACTGGCTGATGCAAAACGGTTATCCTGAGCTTGGTGCCCTGAGCATGAGCATGCGCGGCAGCGAAGATGCATTCGGATGGCTTTTAAAAAACGGGTACCCGCATTTCGCTGCCCTCGACCGCGCTATCGACGGCGACCCGAAAGCCTATGCATGGTTACAGAAAAACGATTTTCAACTCCTTGCCATACTGGCCGAAGCCTGCAACTCAAGGCCCGATGCTATTGATTACCTGAACCGGAACAACCTGCCCATTTTCCTGCTTATTGCACGAAAATTTATCGCCTACCGCGACAGCCAAACCTTTGACTATCATAAAAAACGGTTTTAACTGGCGGTTTCATAAAAAAACCACGGCCCTAGAAGAGCCGTGGCGAGGTAATAAGTTAACGAGTTGTTTTTAAAGATATTCTATCCGCACTTACTATAACCGCAGGAGGTGCAGGTCATGCAACCTTCCTTATATACAATCGAATTCTTTTCCTGGCATTGCGGACAACTATGGCCGGTTTGTGTTCCATCGGGGATAAACTTTTTAAGTCCGCGTACAACCCCGTTTTTCCAGGTGGTAATACTTACGTTATCAAAGCTGAGGTTATCAACCAATTCAACCACATATTGCAAAGGCATTCCGTGGCGAAGAATACCCGAAATAAGCTTGGCATAGTTCCAGTATTCTTTTTTGAATGAACGCGACAAACCACGGTGGGTAACCCTGTATCCGTAACTGTCTTCGTACTCAAAATCGTATCGCGCCGGCGAAGTTTCATTCTCCTTTTGCCTGATTACCCATCCTTTTTTCACATAATCGGGGATGTAAAAATCAGTGCTTTTCCCGGTAAATATTTCGTAAGGTTTGTTGTTAAGCAGCCCTACGAAAGCAATCCAACGCTCGTCTTCGTTCATAAAACGAACTACCTCCACTTCCAGTTCCTTGGGCCTGGGTGGTGCTTTGGTTTCGCGGAAGGTATCAACTTCTTCTTCTTTTTTGGCTTCGTTGCTAACCAAAACGCCCGATCGTGAACCATCGCGATAAATGGTCATCCCTTTGCAACCGCTTTCCCAGGCGGTGAGGTACACCTGGCTCACCAGTTCCTCAGTAACATCGGCGGGCAGGTTCACGGTAACGCTGATGGAGTGGTCGACCCATTTCTGGATGGCTCCCTGCATTTTTACCTTGGCAACCCAATCGATATCGTTGCTGGTAGCTTTATAATACGGCGATTTCTCGATAATGGCCTGGAGTGCATCATCCGAAAGCGTGGTAGCTGTTTCAACATCGTAACCGTTAATTTTCATCCAGTCGAGGAACTTGGGATGGAACACATTGTATTCTTCCCATGAATCGCCGGTTTCGTCGACAAAAGTAATATGAACGTTTTTATCGTTTGGATTCACTTTACGACGGCGTTTGTAACTTACCATAAACACCGGTTCAATGCCCGAAGCCGTTTGGGTACAGATGCTTACGCTCCCGGTAGGTGCAATGGTAAGCATGCTGATGTTGCGGCGGCCGTTTTTCTCCATTTTTTCATACACTTCGGGGGCGGCTTCGCGTATGCGGTTGATGAGCGGGTTGTTGCGTTCGCGCTTAAAGTCGAATATCGGGAAGGCTCCGCGCTCAGCTGCCAGGTCGGCTGAGGCGCTATAAGCTTCAATGGCTAAGGTTTTGTGAACGTTAACACTGAAACTGGTAGCAGCATCGGTTCCATAACGCATGCCTAATGCAGCAAGCATATCGCCTTCGGCAGTAATGCCAATACCAGTACGACGGCCCTGAAGCGTTTTCTCACGGATTTTTTCCCACAACAGTCTTTCGGTGCGTTTGGTTTCTTCATCCTCGGGATCGGAATTGATTTTGGCAAGGATACCGTCAATTTTCTCCATTTCAAGATCGATAATGTCGTCCATGATACGGAGGGCAGCGCGCGAGTGTTCAGCAAAAAGCTTAGCATTGAACGAAGCCTGCGGAGTGAACGGATTTTCGACGTAGCTGTAAAGGTTTATGGCAATAAGCCTGCAGCTGTCGTAGGCACATAATGGTATTTCGCCGCAAGGATTTGTCGAAAGCGTTTTGAATCCCAGGTCAGCATAGCTGTCGGGTACCGATTCGCGGATGATGGTATCCCAGAAAAGGATTCCCGGTTCGGCCGATTTCCATGCATTATGAATAATTTTATCCCAGAGTGAGCGTGCATTAATTTCCTGTACTTTACTCGGGTTTGCCGAATCGATAGGATATTGTTGTACGTAGGTGCTGTTGTTTTTTACAGCCTTCATAAAACCATCATCGATACGCACCGATACGTTGGCACCGGTAACTTTTCCCTGCTCCATTTTTGCATCGATAAAATTTTCGCTGTCGGGATGCTTAATGGAGATGGACAACATAAGAGCGCCCCGGCGTCCGTCCTGGGCTACTTCGCGTGTTGAATTGCTGAAACGCTCCATGAAAGGAACGATACCGGTTGAGGTAAGAGCGCTGTTTAACACCCTGCTACCGGCAGGACGGATATGTGAAAGGTCGTGACCAACACCCCCGCGGCGTTTCATAAGCTGAACCTGTTCCTGGTCCACTTTCATAATACCTCCGTACGAATCCTGGTTGCCATCGCCGCCAATTACAAAGCAATTGGAGAGTGACGAAACCTGGAAGTTGTTCCCGATGCCAGCCATAGGGCTACCCTGGGGAACGATGTAACGGAAATTGCGGAAAAGGTCGAAGAGTTCATCTTCGCTCATCGGGTTGGGATATTTTTGTTCGATGCGGGCTATTTCGGAAGCA
This sequence comes from uncultured Bacteroidales bacterium, assembly GCA_937965665.1. GTDB lineage: Bacteria > Bacteroidota > Bacteroidia > Bacteroidales > UBA4417 > UBA4417. The sequence goes on along the minus strand of CALCJE010000054.1, from coordinate 2,393 downwards.
AGCCGACGGTGCATATCGTCGGGTGTAAGCTCATAAATATTTCCATCGCTGTCCTTCAGGGCATACTTGTTCATCCACACACTGGCAGCAAGCTTATCCCCTTCAAAATAGGTGGTGGCTGCTTTCAGTACTTCGTCGTGATTGTAGGCTTTAATCGTTTTCTGAACCGGTTTTTTCTCGATAGTTGTTTGATCCATTAATGGTGTTTCATTTACCGGAACGCTAACTTTTTCTGGTACCGGGGCGGGTTCAGCTTCCGAAAGCTGATCGATTCCAGGCCGCTGGCGTTGTTCAAGTACTTTACCATAAAAATCGTTTTTTGCACTCTCCTCAACTGAAGAATCGATTTGTGAAAAAAGATTAACATCCATTTTGTTCGGCGTTCACTGTTAATAATAAAAAGAATATCCTGAAATCCAATTGTATCAAAAGTTTTTACTGTTCGAAATCAGGATTGACAAATTTACACTATCCGAAACGGATATATCAAATACAGTTATTAACAAAATCGATGTTAAGAACATCTATTTACCTGATTACAAAGTTTTTACACTCTTAATAAGTAACGAAACCCTTGTCAATAAAGGGTTTCAGAAGGCCCGTAAATAAAGGGATGTAAGAATATCAAAATTAATAGGCAATTACAAGATAAATGACTGGTAAATATTGAAGAAGAAAATACAAGAATTTGTTCGCCGGATATCAATAATTATATCCAATTAATTATGCCTTAACTTTCTTGATTCCAGATGAGTTTGGTCCCAAAACCCAGGCGGTTGTGTGTCATTTTAATAAAATCGGGTACAATACTCCAAAGAACCAGTTTTTTAAATGTAGCTACCGGAAATTTTTTGAGGTAGGCATTCAGTGCGGTTTCGTACAAATCACCTTTCAGCTCTTCAGCCCTGCCGGTAAACTGTATTCCCTGTATTTTCCCTACCATGGTGGTTTCGAGTGCCACAGCCCCGGCAACCCTGGGCTGCGCCTGCAATTCGTCAACATGACGGGTACCATGGTCGGAGGTAAACACAAACATGTTGAGTTCATTGATATACACGTAAAAACAGGTACAGGTGTACGGCAGGTTATTGGCGGCTGTGGCCAGGGTGAAAATATGATGTTTGTGGATAAAATCCGTGATTCGTTTTTCGGGAAGATTCATTAATCAGGTATCGTTTATCAGAAAATGTTACGAAGCATTAACAGCCAGAAATGCTTAGCATAAGCAGGCACTAAAAATCGAGGCTCAGCGAGAGGTAAAAGATATAGGGCTGCACTACCTGGTCTTCAATTCCCCAGGCCCAGTCGGCACGCAGGAAATAGCCAAACAGTGTACTCCGCAGCCCAAAGCCATATCCTGCTATGAGCGGATCTTTCTGAACCTTAACCGTAATATCAAGGGGTGGGCTGTTGATCGTTTTGGTGTAATATGTATTTGATTCGTCGAGCGGATTTAATCCCTGCCAGGCAGAGCCAATATCTGTAAAACCTACGATCTGGAAATTATTCAGGAATTCGGAGCGTAACGGCTTGTTGAGGAAATAGCGAAAAACCGGGAAACGCAGTTCGGAACTGAACAAGGCAAAAGTATTGCCGCTCCTGGCATTTTGCCTGAAACCACGCATACTGGTTGCCAGGGTTTGAAATGCGTAGTTCTGGTTATAATCAATCTGGTACTCGTAATTAAACTCGGGCATCAGCCAGTTATCGACACCTCCCATGTAATACAACAGTTTGTTTTTACCAAACGATGTACTCCCGGCAAAACGGTTTGCCCAGATAAAAGACCTGTGGATCCGGGTATAATTACGAATATCGAAGCCCGTTACAATCATATTCACCGAAGGCTGTTTCAGAAGCTGGTAATATTCGCCAAAAACCTTATACCGGAGTCCGAGCATCAGGTTTGTGCCGATTTCGCGGGTATTGTCGTAAACAAACTCTCCTTTCAATATTCCCCAGGTGCTTGCTTCGCCCGACATATTTGCGGTAGCATAATCAAATGCGAGCGGGTACGGTTTATCGTACTGCAGCGTAGATGTTAACTTAAAGGCAGCAATTTCGGTAAACGGGTAGGTAAGCACATAATGCACTTCGTGTATACGGTGGCGGACCAGCGCATCGCTGTACGAAACATCGAACCCGGTACGGTGGAAAAGGATTTCCCGGTCGATCCGATGTTTCAGGTTCGAAAATCCGAACAGGTACTCGTTGTGCACCAGGCTGGCATTCAGCCTTACCCCGCCGAATATGCGGTAATCCTCCAGCAGATCGGTGGCACCCAGCATAAATAACGCATTGGTGGGCGAATTTTGGTACACCGGCCCTGAATATCCCAGGTAAGGCTGGTAGCTCAGGTTAAGGTACGAGAAATCGAGCTGGCTGATCAGTTG
>CALCJE010000053.1 GCA_937965665.1 uncultured Bacteroidales bacterium | reverse complement strand
ACAGACTTACAATTGCAATGACAGATAATTACTGGTACAATAACGGATGAGCATAAAAAATATCTCTCAGAAATCCAGCTAAAAGGACTTCCTTCAAAACTTGCTAAAGGTCAATACATCGTTCATTTGCAAAGCGAATCCTTAAATAGGTCCAGAAAGATCATCATTCAATAAAATTGGCTTAACTCATGCAATAATAAGTGTCTGCATTTTTAATAAACTAACTCACAGCAGAGCTTTCGAGGTCTCAATGAAAGGTTCGTATTTTCTTTCGAAGCAAAGCCTCGGTAAACTAACCCAAGAGTGATTAATTTAACAAATAAATTCAGTATTCAAAAGATTGATAATCCCTAATTTAATAAATACATAAAATGAAACTGAAACTATTTTTTGTGATTATTACTGCTTCAGCTTGGCTGATCAGTACAGAAAGTTGCTCTACGTCTATTAAGGCTGACTCTGGTGTTCCCATTTCAAAGGAACAATACCAGCCACTGGTACATTTCACTCCTGATTCTGCCTGGATGAATGACCCCAACGGTATGGTCTATCTCGACGGGGAGTACCATTTATTCTACCAGTATTACCCCGATTCAACCGTTTGGGGGCCTATGCACTGGGGGCATGCTGTAAGTACCGATCTTGTATATTGGAAACATCTGCCGATTGCATTATATCCCGATAGCCTGGGTTATATTTTTTCGGGAAGCGCAGTGATAGATATAAATAATACCAGTGGATTTGGGAAAGCGAATAGTCCGGCAATGGTAGCAATTTATACGTACCACAACATGGCAGGAGAAAAAGCCGGAAGAAATGATTATCAGACCCAGGGAATTGCATACAGCACCGATAAAGGCAGGACCTGGACAAAATACAACAAAAATCCAGTTTTGAAGAACCCCGGACAGCGTGATTTCCGCGATCCTAAAGTTTCGTGGAATACCGAAACCAAAAAGTGGATCATGACATTAGCTTCGGGCGATCATGTTTGTTTTTACTCATCTCCAAACCTAAAGGACTGGACGCTGGAAAGTGAGTTTGGCAAAGGCATAGGCGCACATGGTGGAGTATGGGAATGCCCTGATCTGTTTGAGTTACCAGTAACCAATTCAGGTGAAAAGAAATGGGTTTTACTCGTAAGTATTAACCCCGGAGGACCTAATGGAGGCTCAGCAACTCAGTATTTCATTGGCAAATTTGATGGACATAAATTCAGTAATGAAACATCTGAGATAAATTGGATGGACTGGGGTAAGGACAATTATGCTGGTGTCACTTTTTCGGATATTCCTGAATCGGATGGACGTAGAATTTTAATCGGCTGGATGAGCAACTGGCAATACGCACAGGTTGTTCCAACAGTTAAATGGCGCAGTGCCATGACATTTCCCCGGGAACTAAAGTTGGTTTCCGAAAACAATAAATACTTGTTGATTTCAAGCCCTGTGCAAGAAATTCAACAGCTCCGTGAGCGCAAAGAAGAGCTAAAACCTGCCCTTGTATCAAGTAAACTTGAATTGGGTAAAAATCTTTCCCAGCCTGCGTATCCTATAGAGATTAGCTTAAAACTTTCTTTTCCGGCAACTAATGCTTCTAATGATTTTGGTTTGGAACTTACTAATTCAAAAGGTGAAAACCTGCTGATCGGCTATGACAAAACCAAGGGTGAATTTTATATAAACAGAACAAATGCCGGCAACAGCGATTTCTCAAAAGATTTCAGTGGAATACATGTTGCGCCTTTTGTTCTCAGTGGGGCATCGGTTGATATGCACGTGATTATTGATGCAGCTTCCGTTGAGTTGTTTGCGATGAATGGCAAAGTCGTGATGACCGAAATATTCTTCCCGACCGAAGGATTCTCTGGTATTCGTCTCTACAGTAAAAATGGAAATGTGCAGCTTGATTCAGGTTCCTTATACAAATTGAATTCCATCTGGAATGCACAAAAGACGGAGAATTCAAAATAATAAAAGTGTAAAAACAGCTTACACTAGTCTGCAAAACACAAACTTGGTTGGTTGATTGAGGTTTGGTTGCAACCTGGTTCTGAAATGCTTCTTTGAAAGGAGCGTTGAGGTTCCAGGTTGTTTTTTATGGATGACACAATAAAACTATACTCTATATCACTTAATTTCAAACTCTCAATGGCTATTCCTGCACACTGAAACAGCAGCGTTAACAAATAATTGGATTAGTTGAGCTTATCAAATTTGTTTACCCCTCTGTCCTTCGGACATCTCCCCTTTTCAAGGGGAGAACCAGAAAATTTACCTTGGGAGGTTGCTTTACATATACAGATATAGAAATCTGCTTTAACTAAACCTTATACTTACTCCGAAGTATTATTCTGCACAAACTCTGTAGGCGATATATTGTACAGGTCTTTGAAACATTTTGAAAAATACGACGGGCTCGAAAACCCGGTTTCATAAGCAACTTCGGCAATGTTTTTACCGCTTTCCTGCAACATAACCGCTGCTTTTTTTAATTTGATATTCCTGATAAATTCACTCACAGTCAGCCCGGTAAGATGTTTTATTTTCCGGTAAACATGTACGCGCGAGAGGCTCATCTCAACACTCATCTGTTCCACGCCATATTCATTATCGGTTAAATGCTTTTCGATTATGGTGTTACATTTTTTCAGGAAATTACTGTCGAGCTGCGAAATTTTATTTTCCTTTACAAACTGCGTGATCACATCCTGCTGGTAATGCTTGCGTAGTTGCTGCCGGCTTTCGATCAGTTGCTTTACACGCACCTCCAGGTGTTTCTTATTGAAAGGCTTGGCAATATAGGAATCGGCGCCGATTTCGAGCCCCTCAATTTTATGTTCGTGCGAGGATAAAGCAGTGAGCAGGATAAGCGGAATATGGCTGGTTCGGATATCCTCCTTAAGTTTACGGGTAAACTCCAGGCCATCCATTTCGGGCATCATTACATCACTGATAATCAGGTCGGGCTGTTCGATATAAATTTTCTCAAATGCATCAACCCCATTCGAAGCCGTCATAATCCTGTAATTATCAATGAGACATGATTTTATGAATTTACCGACATCTGCATTATCCTCCACAATCAGGAGTAGCGGCATATTTTCATAATCATCCGAAATATAAGTTTGATTCCGGCTTTCCACATCGGCATCTTCCTGGCTTAATTCAGGGAAAATCTGTTTTTCGATCCGGGTATATTCTTTATCAATTGTGCTGATTTCATCGGCGGTAAAATGATCTTTCCCCATCTGGAAATACACCGCAAAGGTTGAACCCTCACCTTTTTTGCTTTTCACAACTATATCGCCATGATGCAGATCAACAAACCCCTTTGAAAGTGGCAAGCCAATTCCGGTGCCAGCGACAATATTTCCTTTATCCTGTTCAACCTGGTAAAACCGTTCAAAAATTCTGTTCAGGCTATCTTCAGCAATACCAATGCCATTATCTCTTATTTCAATTTCAACCGCGTCCTTTTCAATTCCGTTAAAAACATGATGAACTTTTTTGATGTTCATTTCGATGGTTCCGGATTGAGATGTAAATTTAAATGCATTCGAAAGCAGGTTAAACAAGATTTTATCCACTTTATCCCTGTCGAAATACAAAGGCTGTTCCTCCAGCGAGCTATTAAGCGTGAAACTGATATTTTTCCTCACTGCCAGTTCCTCGAATGCTTCTTTTATTTCGCGTGTAAAACCGACAATATCATATTCCCCTGCACTGAGTTTCATTTTTTCATCTTCAACTTTCCTCAGATCCATCAGCTGGTTAATCATCCTGAGTAAGCGGGTAGCATTGCGGAGCATCATCTGCAGCTGGCTGCGTAGTTCTGCAGAAATTTTTCTATCCGAAAGTATGGTTTCCAGGGGCCCGATCATTAACGTGAGCGGAGTCCGGAATTCGTGAGAGATATTGGTAAAGAAAACCATCTTTGCTTTTGTGGCTTCCTCCAGTTCAAGCGAAATTTTGCGCAATTCTTCATTTTGCCGCGTAATGGCTTGTTTCTGAACTTCAAGTTTCAGGTTGGCTTTTGCTTTATTCCTGAATCCCCTGAAAAGTAAAATGGTTAAAACAATAACCAAAAACAGCGAACTGAGTGCTACTATCAGCCAGAACCGCTGGCTCAGGTATTTTTTAACCTGTTCATCCAGTATTTTCCGCGAATTAACGATCCTGTTATGAAGGTTCAGTATTTCATCTGTCTGGAATTTCAATGCCCGCACATTTGTTGAATCAATAACCAGCGTATTCAGAATATTTTCTTTTTTTACCGGCTTATCGTTCAGCAAATCCCAGGCCAGCGAAATCGCAAGGCTACCCCCGGTTGGATACAGCATGGTTGCATCCAGTTTCCGGTCCATTACTGCCTCTATGCCACATCCGGCTCCGGGTAAACCGTCAACCCCGATAAAAAATGCATTTTTCCTGTTGTATTTTTGAATGCATGCATTGTATGCACCAAGGGCCATAACATCGTTGTGTGCATATACAAGGTCAAAGGGCTCTTTCGAAGCAAGAAAGTTCTTCATCGCTTTTTCGCTTACAGCTACTTCCCATTCTCCTGATAATGATTTTGCAATTGTAATTCCCGGAGCCTTTGAAATTTCTTCCATAAAACCTTTGTGACGCTCTTTGGCAGGTGAAGAACCTTCGAGTCCGGAAATTTCGACAATACGTCCTTTCCCCTTCAATAACTTAACTGCATAAATACCGGCTTCTTTCCCGATCTGGTAACTATTGCCGCCAATAAATGCAGAATAATCATCGGATTCAATTTTACGGTCGATCAAAATTACGGGAATGCCTTTTTTATAAACTTCGCTTACAATGCCGGTAAGCGGCGCTGATTCATTTGGCGAAACAATAAGCAGGTCAATCCCTGCTGCCATCAGTTCCCGGATATCTTTCACCTGTTTTTTGCTGCTGTTCTCCGCATCTTTTATCAGGAGTTGTAAGTTTGGATAATACAGCAATTCGTTTTGCATTTCCTGGTCCATCGATCTGCGCCAGGCATCAGCCGTTGTACACTGTGAAAAACCGATGAGGAACTTTCCATCCGCCCTATCATTTTTTGCCTGGGGATAAACGGCTAAGGGAAACAAGAAAGTAAGAAAACTCAGGAAAAGAACTACTCTCATAACATGTGCTAATGCGGGAATTTTTCGTAAAGATACGCAGAAATATCTGACTTTTTTAGATGAATAAAGCCGTTCGCAGCTATAGCAACTTCCATATATAATTGCTATTTATCAACTTTTTATATGACCTGTAACAGTTTTTTGTTTGAGAAATTTTATCCAAACCTAATACTCTCATATTCAATTATTTAAATTTATAAATTAGAATTTATAAAGATTCTAAAGAAGCTTGCATATAGCTGTTTATCATTTTATTACACAATCTATAAAAAACATGACACATCTCAAAAAAAATACATCTATCAATATTTCAACAAGTTACAATTTTTACCATACATTCACCTTTTTTTGTATGTAAATAACTTTAATATACATTTGTTATTCAATAAACAATAGCTCGTTAAGTTTCGAATGCATAATACTGATTATTAAACGAATACAACCACATGAAGACAAGGAGAGATTTTATTAAAATTTCAGCATTGGGAGTGGGAGCTACCGCCATAACGGCTGGTGCTGCCAAGGCCGTGCTGGGTTCATCTTTGTTTGGTAATGATACCGGCGATGCCGAAACCTTGCGCAGGGTTCCTACCTATTGCGAAGTTTGTTTCTGGAAATGTGCTGGCTGGGCTCATGTTACCGAAGACGGCAAAATAAAAAAGATCACCGGTAACGACGATGATCCGCAATGCAATGGCAGGCTTTGCCCCCGTGGTACCGGTGGTGTCGGCATGTTCTCCGATCCCGACAGGCTGAAAACCCCGCTTATCCGTGTAACCAAAAATGGCAAACAAACGTATCGTGAAGCCAGTTGGGACGAGGCGCTGGAATATATCGCTTCAAAGATGAAGGATATCAAAACCAAATATGGTCCCGAAAGCATGGCCTTGTTTTTCCACGGTTCGTCGGGTAACCATTTTTCGCACCTCATGAAAGCATACGGAACTGCTAACCTGGCAGCACCTTCGTTTGCACAATGCCGTGGCCCGCGCGATGTAGGATTTGACGCCACTTTCGGCGAATCAGTAAGCAGCCCCGAAGTTACTGACATCCGCGATACAAAATGCCTTGTGCTGATCGGCTCGCACATTGGCGAAAATATGCACAACGGTCAGGTGCAGGAAATGAGCGAAGCTATTGATAATGGCGCAGTTATTATCACGGTTGACCCCCGTCTTTCGACTGCAGCATCCAAATCGAAATTCTGGCTGCCTATAAAACCATCCACTGATATTGCATTGTTGCTGGCATGGATTCATGTGCTGATAAATGACGAATTATATAACAAGGAATATGTTGCCGCTTACGCGGAAGGGTTTGACGAACTGAAAGCCCATGTTCAGCCCTTTACACCTGAGTGGGCCTATGGCATCACCACTTTAAAACCCGACCAGATCCGCAGGACTGCCCGCGAAATGGCAAATGCAGCTCCTTCGGTTATTATACACCCCGGCCGCCACGCAGCCTGGTATGGCGACGATGTACAACGCACCAGGGCCATAGCCATTCTGAATGCGCTACTGGGCTCGTGGGGCAACCGCGGCGGACTGTTTTTCAAAGAAGGTATCAAACTTCCTGAATTTCCGCACCCCGAATATCCTAAACCGGCCTGGTCGTGGAAAGAACTGCTGGATGGCAAATATCCGCTGGCAAACGAAGCAGTAACTAATTCAGTAATAGAAGCTTCATTCCCGGCAAATGGAAAAGAGGCAAGGATTAAAGGATGGATTGTTTCGGGCACCAACCTGGTGGCTTCTGTTCCTTTGAAAGAGGAACTTCACAAAGCCGTGCAGGCACTGGAACTCGTGGTTGTGGTTGATACTATGCCCATGGAAATTACCGGTCTGGCCGATGTGGTTTTACCCGAATGCACTTACCTCGAACGTTACGACGATATCCGCGCCACAGCGCACCGCGAGCCAACGCTTTGCCTGCGCATGCCGGCAATTGAACCCATGTACCAGACCAAACCAGCCTGGTGGATCGCCAAAAACCTGGGTGAAAAGCTGGGCCTGGGTGCCTATTTCAATTATAAGGACTACGCCGAAGTGCTCGACTGGCAGCTGAAACAAGCAGGAAGTTCACTCGAAGAGCTGAAACGTATTGGTGTAAAAAAGACCGCAAGGAAAACATCGCCATACATCGAACCCGGAACTGCACATCAATTCAAAACACATTCGGGTAAAATACAATTGTATTCGCACGAAATGGAAGAAGCCGGATTTGCACCAATGCCAGTTTTCACGCAGCATCCCGAACCCCAGGAAGGTTTCTATCGGCTGATCTATGGCAGGGCACCTATGCACACCTTCAGTCGTACAGCCAACAACCCGAACCTGGTGGCACTGATGCCCGAAAATTCAGTGTGGATAAATCCCGGCGTAGCTAAAATATGGGGCATAAAAAAAGACCAGTATGTATGGCTTAAAAACCAGGACGGCGCCATCTCGAACTTTGCAGTGAAAGTGCGCACTACCGAACGAATCCGCTGGGACTCAGTATACATTGTGCATGGATTCGGCCATCACCACAAACCGCTGCGATTTGCATACGGACGGGGTGTAAACGATACCGAACTGATAACCAATGTAATGCTAGACCCTATTATGGGCGGCACCGGCATGAGGGGAAATTTTGTAACATTTTTAACTGAAGACCCACGAAAGGAGGCTATAGCATGAGGTACGCGATGGCTATCGATACCAAAAAGTGTGTAGGCTGCAGCGATTGCGTTGTTGCCTGCCAGACCGAAAACAATGTACCCATAGGTTTTTGCCGCGACTGGGTGAGCGAAACTGTTGACGGAACTTACCCAAACGTAAGCATTGAGTTACGTTCGGAACGATGCAACCATTGCGATAACTCACCCTGTGTGCGTTGTTGCCCAACAGGAGCAAGCCATATAGAAGACGGTGGT
>CALCJE010000052.1 GCA_937965665.1 uncultured Bacteroidales bacterium | reverse complement strand
GCGTCCTTATGTACATGAAGCGAATCGCGGAAATCGAAAATCACATAACTGGTATCATTTATTGAATACACAAAATATTTAAGCTTGTTCTTTCCGTCATTGCTCATCATGGCGGTATATGTGTTGCCACTCCTGAGTTTTCGGATATCGAACACCCCGTTGGTATAAGTACCAAGCTTATCAATAATCTGTTGATCGACTCCAAGGCGCGAAAAAATACCACCCAGGTTTTCACCGGATTTCACTTCGTCGCGATCAATTTTAAAGGAGTCGGTAACAATACCGTATTCAATGGTTTGCGCAATTTTGGCTACCGGGTGAACGATGGGTTCGAAGATAAAGTCTTTAAAAATTACCAGGCCAGCCAGTGAAAGGACAAGGAGAACTGCAATAGATATGAACAGTCGGATTTTCTTTTTATTCAGGTGCATTGTTGAAGCAGACGATTTTTTTGTAAAAGTAGGTAAAAAAAATTCCTTGTTAAGGGCATTGCATAAAAAACGCCGGTGCAAATGATCCCTTGATCTTTTACACCGGTGCAAGAATAGCTGTTACTTCAGGTTTTAACTTTTATGTGCCGTGGCATAATCGCGACCGGCCTGTAACGCATCCAGGTTTAGCTTTACAATTTCATCACCTTTCCGGCCAAATATGCGCCTGATGGCATCCTGAAGTTCAGAGAACTCTATTTCCAGGAATGGGGAGGCGGCTCCAAGAATGACCATATTCGCTGAACGGGCAGAGCCCAGGTCCTTGGCAATCTGGTCAGCATCCAAAGCAATATGATTCCCTGATTTTTCTATTTCAGCCATCAGGTCCTCCATTTTGGGGTAATTGGTAATATTGATGAAGGGTTTGGTATTGGTAATCAGCCAGCCCCCGGGTGATAGCAAGGGCAGGTAGCGAAGTGATTCCATCGGTTCAACCGAAATAATAAGATCAGCCTTGCCATATGGAATAAGATCCGAGGCAATTTCGTGATCTGCAATCCTGAGGTTCGAGGATACATCCCCACCACGCTGGCTCATGCCATGAACCTCGGCCTGTTTCAGGTGCAACCCGGTATTCAGTGCAGCAGCGCCAATGGTTGTGGCTATTGAAAGTATGCCTTGCCCTCCGACGCCTGCAAGAATGATATCGCGTTTCATAGAATTTTAGTTTTGGGTAGTAAAGAGTTATAATTTGATTTCTGAATCGCCCGGACCTAGTTCGCGCTGGGAACAGCCTCAGCTTTTTTGTTTTCTTTAATATGTCGCAGGGCTGTTTGTATGCACTCTCGCCGGGGAATGATAACCGAAACCCCCTGGTACTCCAGTTCCTGTTTCAGTATGGCCAGGTTTTCCTGGTGGTATTTGGGCGAAGGGTTAAGAACAAAAATATGGTCCTTACTCACACCAACACCAACACAGATATCCTCGATACGACCAAAAGCTGCAGAATCCTGTCCCCCGGTCATGCCGGTAGTTTCGTTATCCAGAATCATGATCGTAACCTGGCTTTTATCTTTCACGCAATCGATAAGCCCGGTAATTCCGCTATGGGCAAAAGTACTGTCACCAATTACTGCAACGGCAGGAAGAAGACCTGCATCAGCAGCTCCTTTTGCCATGGTTATGGATGCACCCATATCCACACAGGTATTTATTGCATCGAATGGTTCGAGGGCACCCAGCGTATAACAACCTATATCGGAGAACACCCTGCCTTTGCTCCATTTACTGAGTGCTTCGGTAAGCGCATTATACGAATAGATATGCGGGCAGCCTTTGCAAAGTGAAGGCGGACGCGAAACAACAAGCGAAGGGATGTCTTTCCCGCGTGTATCCTCCATCCCGAGCGCTACGGCAACAATATTCGGGTTTAATTCACCATCACGGGGAACAGTACCATCAAGACGACCATGGATTGTTTTACCGAGATTTAATAATCCCCTGAGTGATTCTTCCAGTATCGGGTAACCTTCTTCGAGCACTAAAATGGCATCGCAGCTATTGTAAATCTTTTCAACCAGGTCCTTTGGCACCGGATATTGGGCAATTTTGAGAACAGGGTACGGAATAAGCCTGTCAGGATAATTCTCGAGCAGGTAATTGTGTGCAATTCCGGTGGTGATGATTCCCAGGCTTTTGTTATCGCCATCGGTGAAAACATTGAAACCGGAATTGAGCGACCAGGATTCGAAAACCTCCTGTTTTTTAAGCAATTCCTTGTACTGCCTGCGGGCGATTGCAGGGAGCAGTATAAATTGGCCTGGATTTTTAGGCAGCCTAATTTCATTTTGCTGACGCGATTTCTTACGTACAACACCTGCTCTTGAATGAGCAAGCCGGGTAGTAATGCGCATTAATACAGGCACACCTAGTTTTTCCGACATCTCAAATCCATAATGAACCATATCGTACGCATTCTGCTGGTTGGTAGGCTCGAGTACCGGCATAAGGGCAAATTTACCAAGTACACGTGAGTCCTGCTCATTTTGCGATGAATGCATCGAAGGATCATCGGCTGATACCACAATAAGCCCACCATTGGCACCAGTAATTGCCGAATTGATAAAGGCATCTGCTGCCACATTGAGTCCCACGTGTTTCATACACACCATGGCACGTTTGCCTGTGTACGACATTCCAAGTGCTGATTCCATGGCTGTTTTCTCGTTGGTTGACCAACCAGCCCTGATCTGTCCGGATTTGGCTTCCTTCGAATGCATCACATATTCTGTAATTTCGGTCGAAGGAGTTCCCGGGTAGGCGTATATGCCTGACATTCCAGCATCTATTGCAGCCTGTGCAATGGCTTCATCGCCAAGTAACATTAATTTCTGATCCATATAATGAATTTCTTTACAACAATTTTGAGGGCACAAACGTACATGAATTGACACTGAATAACAAGTACTTCAGAAAATAATTTCAGTAATTCACTGAAATTTTAAAATACCGTATCCGGTCAATTACCGGGAGCTTTGAACACCTTTATATTCTGGCTGTTTGATATATTTGCACCATAAAAAATCAGACTTTGAACTACCTGGCCCATCTTTTTTTAGCAGGCACCGACCCCGAAATGATTCTTGGTAATTTTATTGCCGATCATGTGAAAGGCAGCGATGTATTGAAATTTTCGCCCAAAACCCGCGATGGAATTTCGATGCACAGGGCTATCGATACATATACTGACCAACACCCGGTGGTAAAACAAAGCATTGAAAGGCTCCGGGGCGATTTCAGGAAGTATGCAGGGGTAATTGTTGATATGTACTACGACCATTACCTTTCGGCCTACTGGGAGGAATTTTCAGATACAAGCCTCGAAACATTTACACGCCTGAGGTACGATATCCTGAATACTTTTAAACCAGTTCTTCCGGAGCGATCGGCCCGTTTGCTTTATTACATGGAAAAACAAAACTGGCTGTTATCCTATGCAAGTTTCGACGGGATGCAACAGGCTTTTAACGGGATGTCGCGGCGCACGACCTTTGAATCGAACATGGAAATGGCTGTTAAAAACCTGAAAGCAAGTTACCCACATTTCGAAAGTGAATTCAGGCAATTTTTCCCGGATTTACAGCTGTTCGTAGCAAATAATTTTGACATCAGCGCCTGATCATACCTGATAAAAACAAAAAAGCCATCCTGTACGAATGGCTTTTTTGCTTATTATTCAATCTAAACAAGAACTTAATCCTCGATAATAACTTCCTTGCCGGCAGCAAAGTCTTCGAGCATGGCCGTAGTTATTGATTTCGGGCGTTCGAGGGGATAACCCAGGGCTCTGTCCCAAATGATATTAGCGGCAATACCAATGGCTCGGCCAATACCAAACAACACGGTATAATAATCGTATTCCTTCACACCATAGTGCCACTGAATAACTCCCGACTGGGCATCGACATTAGGCCATGGATTTTTGGCCTTACCCTGCTCACGCAGAATATCCGGAACAACTTTGTAAAGCATATCCGTATATTTAAACATGAGATCATCCTTGAGATGTGTAAGTGAAAAATTGCGCTGCAAGGTATAACGCGGATCCGTTTTACGCAGAACGGCATGCCCGTAACCCGGAATCACCTGTCCCGATTTAAGCGTATCCCAGACAAATTTCTTCATTTCCTCTTCCGTTGGGACCCTGTCTTCCATTTTTTCCATCACACCCTGAAGCCAGCGGAGAACTTCCTGGTTAGCCAGGCCATGCAACGGTCCGGCAAGGCCATTAACCATGGCAGCAATACTCAGGTAAATATCCGATAATGAACTGGATACCAGGTGACCTGTATGTGCACTTACATTACCTCCTTCGTGATCGGCATGGATGATAAAATGCATACGGCTTACATCGTCGTAAGGTTTCCCGATGCCCATCATATGTGCAAAATTTGCTCCAAAATCAAGATAAGGATTTGACTGAATACGCTTTCCGTCGCGGTATAATTTGGCATAGATGTAAGTTGCTATTTCAGGCATCTTAGCCAGCAGGTTTAGGGCATCCTCATAGGTCGAATCCCAGTAATCGTGCTTATGCAGCTTACCGGTAGCATATTTCTTGGCAAAAAGAGATTCGCGCTGCAAGGTTGTAATTACAGCTGAGAAAATAGCCATAGGGTGGCTGCAGCAGGGCATACCATCGATAACTTCGTAAACATAACGCGGTAGTATACGTCGTTTGTTAAACTCATCAATAACATCCTGCAACTCCTCTTCGTTTGGAATGTCACCGGTAAGCAGCAGGTAAAACAAGCCTTCAACATACGGCATTTCCGCACCTTTTGGTTTGGGCAGTTTTTCAAATACTTCGGGCAAAGTAAGCCCACGGTACCTGATGCCCTCGTTTGGGTCGAGATACGAAATGTCAGTTAACAGAACTTTGATACCACGCATCCCCCCGATCACCTGCCCGATGGTAACCTGGTCAATTACTACATTACTATATTCCTTCAGCAGCTTTTCGGTACGCGGGCGCCATTCCAGTATTTTCTCGTGAAGTCTGTCTTTGAGTCTGAACGACATAATTAAAAGTATTTTAAGGTTGAATGTGTTTGGTTGTTTGTATTTAAAACCAATATGTTATAGAACTATAAACAGATCGGGTTACATGTTATTGATCATGGCGGTTCCAAACTCCGATGTTTTCAGTTTGGTGGCCCCTTCCATTAGCCTGTGGAAATCGTAAGTAACGGTTTTGTTGGCAATGGTTTTTTCCATAGAGTCATAAATGAGGCGGGCAACTTCGTTCCAACCCAGGTATTCGAACATCAGGGCGCCGGATAGTATAACTGAACCCGGATTTACCTGGTCGAGATCAGCATATTTAGGCGCTGTGCCGTGCGTAGCTTCAAAAATGGCATACCCATTCTGGTAGTTAATATTTGCACCGGGTGCAATACCAATGCCGCCAACCATGGCAGCAAGTGCATCCGAAATATAATCCCCGTTCAGGTTAAGTGTTGCTATCACTGAATATTCGTCAGGACGAAGCAGTATCTGCTGCAGGAATGCGTCGGCAATTACATCTTTAACAATAATTTTTCCCTCTGCCACTGCTTTTTGCTGCGCTTCGTCGGCAGCTGCCCGTCCAAGTTCGGCCGCAATACGATCGTATTGCGCCCAGGTAAATGTTTTATCACCAAACTCACGTTCAACCAGGGCGTATCCCCACTGTTTAAATGCGCCTTCGGTAAACTTCATGATATTTCCTTTGTGAACAATAGTAAGCGAAGGCAGGTTGTGGCTGATGGTATACTCAATGGCAGCGCGCACCAATCGTTCAGTACCTTCGAGTGATACTGGTTTAATTCCGATTGACGAGGTTTCGGGGAACCTGATTTTGCTTACGCCCATCTCATTAACCAGAAAGTTAACCACTTTCTGAACTTCGGGGGTGCCATGCATATATTCGATGCCGGCATAAATATCTTCGGTATTTTCCCTGAAAATATGCATATCCACTTTATCGGGACGTTTAACCGGGCTTGGAACCCCTTGAAACCAGCGTACCGGGCGGAGACAGACATACAGGTCGAGAATTTGCCGTAAAGCAACATTTAATGAACGGATACCACCACCAACAGGAGTGGTGAGCGGGCCTTTAATTCCCACCAGGTATTCCTTAAATGCATCGAGTGTTTCATCCGGCAGCCAGTTTCCGGTGGTTGAAAAAGCTTTTTCACCGGCAAGAACTTCTTTCCACATAATTTTCCTTGTTCCGTTGTAGGCTTTCGCAACAGCGGCATCAAAAACCCTTACCGAAGCATTCCATATATCGGGCCCGGTACCATCACCAATAATGAAAGGAATTACCGGAAAATCCGGAACCTGTAACTTACCGTTCGAAAAAACAATTTTACCTGTACTCATGCTTTGCGACTAATTTAATGAATTTGATTTGCTCGTAAAGATAAAAAAAACATTCAATTTCCTAAATATATAGAAAAAATGTTTTTGTACCCTTGCAAGGCTTTCGCTGATTTGATTTCCGCCTTCAATGAACAACAAATTTAACGATATGTTGTGTTTAAAACAAGACTTATTTTACAGATCAAAATACATGCTATGAAGCGCCCTTTCAGCTACCCGGCCAACCGGCAACCGATCGTGTTTTACGATAGCGAATGTTTGTTCTGCAGCTTTTGGGTGCGGTTTATTATAAAGCATAATCCGGCCCAAAACCTCAACTTTGCTTCACTGCAATCAGCAGCAAGGTTGGGAATTCCATCAGATGCAGTAATAAAAGGTAAAACAGGCAGCACCATTCTTTTGCTGCAAGGCGACAGAATCTATGAATCATCGGAAGCTGTGCTGAAAATAACCGAGCACCTTTCGTACCCATGGCGGGCAATGGTTGTATTTCGGATTATCCCGGTAGCGATCAGGGACTTTATTTACAGGCAGGTAGCCAGGAACCGGTATCGATTCGGCGGCCGAAAATCATCCTGCACTTTGGATATTTCAGGCATGCAGCACCGTTTCCTGTAATCACAGGAAATTTGTATTGCTCAACTATAAAATTATTTTACACCTGAGGAGATTTTCCACCTAACATTCTCATCATCATGAATGCCAGCTATACTAGAAAACTGATTTGACTGATATCCCTGGTTATTCCCTGTTTTTGGTATCAAGAAAAAGTGTAACCGGGCCATCGTTTACCAGGCTAATTTCCATGTGTGCACCAAATACACCGGTTGCAACACTGTGCCCCAAAATGGACTCGATGGTATTGATAAATGATTCGTACACCGGCTTTGCAAAATCAGGACGTGCAGCTTTGCTGTACGAAGGCCGGTTTCCTTTTCGCGTGCTGGCATGCAGGGTAAACTGGCTCACAACCATGATGTCGCCGTCAATATCCCTGATATCCAGGTCCATTACTCCCTGGCTGTCGTCGAATACCCGGAGCCCGGTAATTTTGTTGCAGAGCCACTCCAGGTCTTCCGGCGTGTCGGCCTCTTCGATACTCAGCAGGATTAATAACCCGTAACCAATCCGACTGTATTCCTCGCCCCCGATATGGAGGGTGCAGGATGTAACTCTTTGAATAACTGTTCTCATAAGATTTCTATAAACTTTAAATAATGAATTTTGTGCTTGAATTTTGTTTTACACTAAGCGTAATCCGTTGCATCCAGGTTTTCGTCATTCAGCAGCCCAAGGTAATTGTGATACCTTTCGGCGCTGATATGGCCTTCGTCGCGTGCTTTTTTCACAGCGCAGCCCGGCTCGTGGTTGTGGGTGCAGTTGTTGTAGCGGCAATGTGGTAACAAAGCCCTGAATTCAGGGAACCGCTCGCTAATTTCCTGGCTTTCGAAATGAACCAGGCCGAATT
The DNA here is from genome assembly GCA_937965665.1 of uncultured Bacteroidales bacterium. Taxonomy (GTDB): domain Bacteria; phylum Bacteroidota; class Bacteroidia; order Bacteroidales; family UBA4417; genus UBA4417. The sequence continues at coordinate 3,892 of CALCJE010000052.1, read as the reverse complement.
CTTTTATTCCAGGGGTATCAATCATATATCCACCAAACGAAAGCGGGTGCATTTCTGCAAAGGTAGTGGTATGCATACCTTTGTTGTGATACGATGAAATATCACCGGTTTTAAGCGCAAGCATGGGATCGAGGGCGTTGATCAGTGCAGATTTCCCTACACCCGAATGGCCTGAAAACAGGTTTACCTTATCGGTTAATACATCACGCAACTTGTCAATCCCATCGCCCTTTAAAGCAGATACCGCGTACGAGGGATATCCGAGTGAACTGTAAAGCTGCATCAGTTCGTTACAACGATCCATGGCTTCACCCGTATAAATATCGGTCTTGTTAAACACCAGCGCAGCAGGGATGTGATAAGCTTCGGCCGTAACCAGGAGCCGGTCGATAAAACCGGTTGAAGTGCGGGGTAACATGATGCTTGCAACAATGTAAAGCCTGTCGATGTTCGAGGCAATAATATGAGCTGCTTTCGAAAGGTTAATACTTCGGCGCACAATATAGTTTACCCGGGGTTCAATGCCAGTTATAATCCCGTTTTCCTCATCTCCCTCCCATTTAAACTCCACATGATCGCCAACAGCAACGGGGTTGGTTGTACGGATGCCATGAATCCGGAACTGACCTTTGAGCCTGCAATTGCATAGCTTTTTATCGTCAGTCATTACCGTATACCAACTACCAGTTGATTTTATGACAATTCCTCTCACCGTTGATTTTTCGATTTTTACTTCCAGAATCTATGCCGAAACGAAGGCCTCATGCCTATTTACTGGGTGTAAAATTACCGCTTTTAGGTATTGACTGTGCATTGCTGGGGAAATATTAACATTTTACTAAATTTCCAGCGATGCATACAATATAAACAATCGAACATGGAAAGCGTTTGAATAAGGTAGTTATTACACCACTAATTTTACATTTTAAGTACGCGCCAATCATATTCGGGTAATAGTCACTATATTTGAAAAAAAAATAAAATGGAAACAAGTGCTATACTGTCACTTTTGCCGGCACCGCTGGTAGCAGCAGTTTTATATATATTTGTCCGTTATAAATTCCCTGAGGGTGATTTCAAACTTTTTTATAAATCTTTTTTCTTTGGTGTTGCCGGAATCCTACCCATTTACTTTATCGACCAACTGATCGTTTACCTGCATCTCGATCACCTGCACAGCCTGAACCGCACCCTATTCTATGCTTTTGTGCTTACAGGCGGCATGTATGAACTCTGGAAATTCATGATACTCAAACTTTTGGTTTATCCATCCAAGAAAGTGAGGAGAACCATTGAGATGATTTTTTACAGCGTTATTATTGCAGCAGGATTCACCACCGCTTACTCAGTTTATTCCCTGTTCTATGCCCCTTCGTATATCAGCGTATCCCTGTATGCTTTGAGCATAGCCCCGGTTTTTATATCAATAGCTGTAATTATGGGATATTTTGCTGGCATAGGACTCAACAGGAAATATGCCGTTACCGATCTGTTGACCGGTCTATTTATTTCGATTGTTTTTCAGGGCATTTATCGGTTTTGCTTACTAACCACTGATACCATACTGCTTTACCTGGCTATGGCCGGCATGCTGGCAACAGGAATTACTTTCGTGATTTTCAGTTTCAGGGGAGCGGAAAACTCAGATTAGGCGGTAAACTTTACCGGGGAGGCACCTGATAATACCTTCAAACTCCATATTTAACAATATTGATGCTGCTTTGGAAGGTAAAAGTTTAGTTTCCAGAAGCAGCGTATCCACATCCAGGTCACCCTTTTCTTTTAAAACATCTATAATGATTTCCTCTTCTTTGGTGAGGTTTAAAAACAGCTGTCGCTGAATGGTGTTCTTCTGAACCTTTACCTCATCCCAGTTCAACAGGTAACTGATATCAGCTGCCGACTGAATGAGAACCGCTTTATTGATCTTGATCAATTTATTGCATCCTTCGGAATGCGGATCCCCGATTCGCCCGGGAACAGCAAATACATCGCGGTTGTAAGAGTTTGCAATATCGGCGGTGATCAGGGCTCCCCCACTTTCGCCGGCTTCAACTACAACTGTGGCATCACTCATTCCGGCAATGATGCGGTTACGCATGGGGAAATTTTCGCGGTCGGGCAAGGTATTGCTCATATATTCGCTCAAAAGTCCACCCGTCTCCAGCATTTTTTCAGCAAGTGAACGATTGGCAAAAGGATAAACGCGATCGAGACCATGGCCCAGTACGGCAACTGTAGGCAGATTTGAATCAAGCGCAGCTTTATGCGACCAGGTATCGATTCCATAAGCCAGCCCACTTATAATCAGCGCACCCTGGGCCTGCAGGCCTTCGATAATTTTTCGGCACATATCACGACCATATTCAGTTGCTTTTCGTGTACCAACCATAGCCACCACCTTGGGTGCATTCAAATCGGCAACGCCTTTGTAATAAAGCAGCAACGGGCTGTCGTGGCATTGTTTCAGCCTGATAGGGTAATCTTTATCGAGGTAAAACAGCGGCGTTATTTCATTTTTCTCTATAAATGCAATTTCTTCCTCGGCACGTTCAAAAACATTGTGATTAATCAATGCATTTACCGTTTGCTCACCAATACCCGGAATTTTCAACAGCGCCCGCCGTTTTTCCATGAACACGGCCTGAACGCCGCCGCAATAAGCAACCAGGCTTTTACCGTTTACACTTCCGACACCGGGAACGAGTGTTAATGCTATTTTATAAATAAGATCTTCCATACTGCAGCCCAAACTTACGAATTTTACAAAAACTTCTTTTACAATGCCACGCATTATTTTTAAACCCGCAAATCATATATTTGCATAAATAAATGATGCAAGCAAAACCTTTACATATTCTTATAAGCCCGCTCGACTGGGGACTTGGGCATGCATCGCGATGCATTCCACTTATCCGGCACCTGATAATCCTGGGACACCGGGTTACAATAGCGGGTTCAGGGCGCTCACTAAAAATGTTACAGATTGAATTCCCCGATTTAAAGAGCATCGAAATACCAGGGTTTTCGCCCACATATTCAAAATCGGGAAGCACCCTCCTGCACCTGTTTTTGTTGATTCCCGCATTTTTAAAATCCATAGTTTCGGAACACCGTGCTTTATGCAAAATCCTGAATACTGAACGCATTGATATTGTAATATCCGATAACAGGTACGGCATGAGGCTCAAATCGGTGAACAGCATACTCATTACCCACCAGGTGATGATAAAAACGCCTTTATGTATGAGATTTGCCGAATACCCGCTGTATCGGTTTTCGCGCTTACTCATCAGCCGTTTCGACGAGTGCTGGATTCCTGACGATGCGCAAAAACCGGGACTTAGCGGCGATCTTTCGCACAAATACAAGCTTCCGGGCAATGCCAAATTTATAGGACCGCTTTCGCGGTTCGAAAACTGGAATTTACCATGCGAACAAAGCCCTGCCGATCGGAAGATTATAGCAATAATATCAGGACCAGAACCACAACGCAGTATTTTTGAAGAACTGCTTACGAAACAGCTCCGGGAAATGGATGTACCTGCGCTGATTGTTGGTGGTAAACCTGAATTAACTTCAACCGGAAACTCAGGATCAAAACCTGAGATATTGCCATACATGGCAACCATCACCCTGGGCAAAGCAATACTTTCGGCGCCCCTGGTAATTTGCAGGCCGGGATATACATCTGTTATGGATTTACAGGCCCTTGGAGCTAAAGCACTTTTTGTACCTACACCCGGCCAAACAGAGCAGGAATACCTTGCCGGATTATACAACCAGCTAGGCATAGCCTTGTGCCGGCAACAGGAAAAACTGAACCTGCCAACTGACATTAAACAAGCTTCAGGTTTTGCCGGATTTAAAAAAGAGAACACATTTGAAAAAT
>CALCJE010000051.1 GCA_937965665.1 uncultured Bacteroidales bacterium | reverse complement strand
TTAATTGTTTTTAATTGAAAATTAAAACCAGCCGATCCGAAGCAGGTTGCCATCTTCCGGCTGGCTGCACAGTTCAATGATTTTTCTGCGCCTGGTAGTTTAATACCCGAAAACTACAGGGTTGTTACACTGAGTGAGTAAAACATTGATAACGTTGGTTTTGAAATTATTAGAGATGCAATACGCCAGCCTCCGAATTCCCTGTCATGCAAAAGTAAGAACTATCTCAACACTAAACTTGTGCAATCTCAACAAACTGCTTATTGCATACCGGGCTGTTATTCATTTTTTGAATGCAAAGTAGGCGTAGCTTTGCAACGAAAAACAAGATGTAATATCATCATATAAATTTTAATAAATCCTTTAACCAAAAAACAACAAAAATGCTTTACACAAACCTGAAACACATAGAAACTGCAGCTGAACACCAGAAACTGATCACTGAAAACGAAAACGTAATGATTTGCTGCGGCCGCATGGGCCCGATGTGTATCCCGGTATATGGGATCATGGAAGATATCGAAGGCGAATATAAACATGTGAAATTTGCCGATATGGAATTCGACAGCCCCGAATCGCATGTAATCCGCAATGTACCTGAGGTACGTAGTTTTATGGGTATTCCGTTCACCATGTATTACAAAAATGGCAAGCTGGTTAAAGCCACTTCGAGCATACAGTCGATGGCGCAGGTGCGCAATATACTTGATTCTGAATTCGCTGCAACCAAGTAATATGATCCAATCGAATCATTACAATGCCATTGTGGTAGGAGCCGGTCCGGCAGGGCTTACGGCCGGCATCTACCTTTCCCGGGGCCATGTTCGTACGCTCATTCTGAATGAAGGCACCGTTGGCGGACAAATGATACTTACCCATGAAATTGCCAATTACCCGGGTGTAGAAAGCATAAGCGGATACCAGCTCTCATCCGTGATGCGAAACCAGGCTAAGAAATTTGGATGCGAGATAAAAAGCAATATTTCAATTGCCTCGCTTAAACTGGATTCAAATATTAAAGAAGTAATCCTTTCTGATGGTACTGTTTATACAGCCGATGCAGTCATTCTGAGCCCTGGCGGCCGTTCGCGTACCCTGGGTGTGCCCGGCGAAGATGCGCTGAAAGGCAAAGGGATTTCGTATTGTGCTACCTGTGATGGTGATTTTTTTACCGGTAAGGAGATTATGGTTGTTGGAGGCGGCAATTCTGCCCTCGAGGAAGCAGTTTCGCTCACCCGGTATGCGAGCAAAGTAACCATTGTACATCAGTTCGATCATTTCCAGGCATTTGATTTTGCTGTGGAAGAGGCCCGCAATAATCCGAAAATTGCTTTCATGATGGAGTCCCGCATTTCGGCCTTTCATGGCAATGAAAAAATTGAGGGTGTCGAAATAACTCATCTGGAGGATGGCTCAAAACAGAACTTTCCCATCGATGGAGTCTTTATTTTTATCGGGTATATTCCGAATACTGAATTCCTCGAGAAAAAGATAGCTTTAAATGACTGGAAAGAAATTATTGTGAATGCCGACATGGAAACAAACCTGGAAGGCGTTTTTGCCGCCGGCGATTCTATTGCAAAAAAATACCGGCAGGTTACAACCGCGGTTGCCGATGGTACCATTGCTGCACTTTCAGCTTCCAGGTATGTACACGAACTTCAAAAAAATAACACGCTTCAACCTGTAATATCATGACTCTTACCATTATAATCATTACTTTGTTGTTTGCCGGATTAGGCGGATACATGTATTTTACCTATAAAAAAATCAAAAACACACCGGAAGTTGAATCGCATGCCTCAATCAGGGTGTTGGGAGATTCAAATTTCGATGCCCAGGTTAAAAACGGTGTTGTGCTGGTCGATTTCTGGGCCTCGTGGTGTATGCCTTGTAAAATGATGGCTCCTGTGCTGAACGAAACTGCCGAAGCGCTGGGAGGTAAGGCTCGCATTGCAAAACTTGATGTGGATGCACATCGCGCATCGGCTTCCAAACACGCTATTCGGAGTATACCCACACTCATTTTATTTAAAAACGGCAAGGAAATCAATCGCTTTGTTGGTGTAAAAACAAAGGAATTCCTGCTGCGGGAAATTGAAAAAGTGAGTTAATCGGGCTGCAGAACCCGATCCCAGGCCTGATTGTAACCGGGAATTTTAAATGATTTCTGTACCTTCTAAAACCTGTCTCTACATGGTGGCAGGTTTTCGGTGTTCATATTTGATGTATTGCAGACTGAACCTGGTTTTTGGTTTGAATGCCGTTTCATTGCCGAAGTGATCCGGAATCAGATATTAGATACCTGTGTAAATATTTAGGAAGTGATTGCCCTGGTTTAGTTGTTAAATAAGCTATTTTTGCAGCAATACAACACATAACTGTTTTTTATGGCTATTGATTCCATCATTTCACTCGAAGGCGTTTCCATTTACCAGCGCGACAACATGATTTTAGCGAATGTTTCGCTGCATATACACAAGAGCGAATTTGTTTACCTGGTGGGTAAAACCGGTACCGGTAAAAGCAGCCTGATGAAGACCCTTTATGCCGATTTACCGCTGCGCGAAGGTAAAATGGAAGTGGCAGGTTACAATATTGCTGATTTAAAACATAAAGATATTCCTTACCTGAGGCGTAAAATTGGTATTGTTTTCCAGGATTTCCAGCTGCTGAACGACCGCAGCGTAAATGATAACCTGATTTTTGTGATGAAAGCCACCGGCTGGAAGGATGCTGATGCCATGCGCCACCGCATGAACGAAGTACTTGATAAAGTCGGGCTGATCACCAAAGGATTTAAAATGCCTCACCAGCTTTCGGGGGGCGAACAACAGCGTGTATCTATTGCCCGTGCCCTGATTAATGATCCTGAACTTCTGCTGGCTGATGAGCCTACCGGTAACCTCGATCCTGAGACTTCGGAAGGAATTATGCAGTTGCTTTTCGACATCCGCAAAACCGGGAGGGCTGTATTCATGGCGACGCACAACTACGCACTACTGCGAAAATATCCTGCCCGCATCATCAAATGCGAAAAAGGTAAATTGCTTGAAGTGGGTGAAGGCCTGATTGGAATAGGTGAGGAGTAGTGGGGGAGATGTTGGATGTGGGATGTTGGATGTTGGATGTTTGATGTAGGATGTGGGATGTTTGATGTTGGATGTGGGATGTTTGATGTTGGATGTGGGATGATTGATGTCGGATTGCGCCTGCCTGACTACGTCTGCTGCCAGTGATTGTGAACACTGAAACCCTGAAACGCGAAGCCATGAAACGCGAAGCCCTGAAGGGTTGATTACCTGAAAACTTCCCCGATTAAAGTGAGTGCGTTTTGCTCATCCGAAAACCGGCTCTGTAAAATTTCGGCACGCGCAATTAATTGCTTTTGATCAAATTCTGTATCGAAAAGCGAAATTATTTTTTTCTTCATTTCTTTCGCATCAGCGGCAATTTCACAAAGGCTTTCGAGCCCGGTGCCTGCCAGCATTTCGCGGTTTACCAGCATCCAGCGGCCGTTGTATAGTGTGTTGAGCAATTTTAATTTTAGCCCGGTTGCCTGGAATGTAACCAAAATATTTACCTGCGCATTTTTGATCAGTTGATCCATTTCGGCTTGCGGCGGGTTTGGAATCAACTCAACATTGGGGTACAAAGCCACCAACCCGCGGAGCGATTCAGGTGGATTGAGACCGGCTATCTTTAATTTTACAGGTATATCGTTAAAAACTTCCTTAACCAGGTATTGGGCTGCAAGCAGGTTTTCGCCCACCGAAAGATTCCCGTGGTACAGCACGTAATTGCCCTTGCCGGGCAGGCTCTGTACCTGGTTATTGCCATGAAAACTAGGTAAGTACACCACATCTTTGCCCGGGAATTTGCCGGCGAGGTAGTCGCGGTCGGTTTGTGAAACCACAAGCATACGCGTAGCATACTGCAGTTGTTGCTGGTAAAGCCGCAGTTTCAGGCTTTCGGTTAGGAAAAACAGTTTGCGCCCTGGTGAATGTTCCGATTTGAACAGGTTAAAGTAATAATCGTGTTCGATATTGCTTTCGCGATACACCAGGGTGCGCCCTTTTAAAGCTTTGTTATTCAGGTAAAAGCAGCTGTGAAGCCCTTCAAAAAGAATCGGGTAATTATCCTGCAGCAGGTTTCTGAGCAACATCTCAGAGCGGCGACTTACTACGATATATGGCTTCAGCGAAAGCTGCGAAATGAAACCGGTTTTACGGGGATAATAAGCAACCGTTTCGCAGTATTTTTCAAGGATTTCAGCTTCAGGCCTGTCGTATTGGTAGCAATGCAGGTGAATTTTTATACCGGCCTTGTGCAGCGCCACAAGTTTATAAAAAACATCGATCACTCCGCCATAGTTTGCCGGGTAAGGGATACTGAATGAAACTATGTGCAGGTGTTTATCGGGCATAAGGCGAAAATATTTCGAAAAGTACTTTCTTTTCGGTTTCCCAGTTTAAATCGGCAGCCGCTTTTTCGGTATTCAGTTTGTATTCTGCCAGTTGCTTTTCATCATCAAGCATGGCATTTATGGTTGAAGCGATATGCGCCGGATCGTGATTTTCGATAAAACCACCAACCTGGTATTGCTGAATTATATTTTTTAGTTCAACCAGTGGCGTGGCAAGTACAGGCACCCCGGCATGAATATAATCGAATAGCTTATTCGGCAAACTGAAACGGTAGTTTATGTTGGTGTCTTTATCAATCGTAAGTCCAAGGTCGGCATTGCGGGTGTACCCTGATAGGTTTTCAGGTGTTTGGCGGGGAACAAATTTAACTTTTGTGTGCAGGTTAAGCGCATCCACTTTGTTTCTTAAAACCGGCAATACATCGCCACCGCCTACCACCAGGAGCAGAACATTTTCGAGATACTGCATGGCTTCAACGGCTTCTTCGGCTCCCCGTTGTATGTTAATTCCTGAACCCTGCAAAAGCACGATTTTTTTGTCAACAGGCAGGTTAAGTTGTTCGCGTGTAGGGGTTTCAATTTGTTTTGGGACATTTGGAATATTCCTCACAACGCGGAAAGGCACCTTGTATTCCTTTTCAAAAAGGTTGGCAATGCTGGCGTTAACTGTAATACAGTCTTTTAGTTTAGGAACAATGCTTTTTTCAATCCATTTCCATACGCGTTGCACCCTGGGGCGGTCAACCAGTTCGGGTGTAGCAGTGAAATACTCGTGGCTATCATACACCAACGGAATGCGTTTCAGTTTGTGAACCAGGTAATTGGGTAAAAGTGTATCGAGGTCGTTACTTACCAGCAATTCAGCAGGCCTCGAAAGCAGCAGGAAAAATAACCTTGTGTTGTATTCGGCATAAAACCACGGGCCTTTTTCAAAAAGAAGTCGCATGCGGAAAGTCTCATATTCACGCACCGGCACTGCCGGGCTGTCGAATTTACGGCGCCCTACCATAAGTACCTCAAAGCCGAGATCAGTTAGCACTCCGGCTGTCCGGTTCACGCGTTGGTCGGTAACCAGGTCGTTTATTACCGATATAATAACCCTTTTCTTTTTCATCTTTCCGATTTCTCTGCGAAAGTAAGATTTTAGTCACAAATATGCCATTATTTCAACATGAGCAGCTGCAGAAGGATAGATGTTTTGCCTGCAATCAATCAGCACGGAACATGGTTCAGCAATCTTTAATGGGTGAAATGCAATTGCCTGGCGCAACATGGCAACCTATTTCTGATGAATTTTCAACAAATATGGCCGATATTCAAATGGTTGAAGTAATTTTACCGAAAAAATCCGGGGTACCATTTTCCGGTTTGAAAGTGAATGGACGAAAATCGCATTGATAATTCGTTTTTTAAAAATTTTGTTCTAACCTCCTATGCCTTTGTATCCTGATATACAAGAAAAATTTTCGCTGCATGCACTCAATACCTTCCATCTCGAATCGGTAGCCCGGTATTTTACAGAGGTCGAAACTGTTGAACAGGTTCAGGAATTGATCCGCTCTGAAGTGTTTCAGAAAAATCCCCTGCTTTTGCTTGGAGGGGGAAGTAACCTCCTTTTTACCGGCAATTTCAAGGGCATAGTGGTTCACCTGGCCAACAAAGGAAAAGAGATTATCAGTCAATCGGACAATTTAGTTTTGGTTAAGGCCCAGGCGGGTGAAAACTGGCACGAATTTGTAAGCTGGTGCATCGAAAAAGGTTTCGGCGGATTGGAGAACCTTTCACTTATTCCGGGTAATGTTGGCAGTTGCCCGATTCAGAATATCGGGGCCTACGGAATTGAAGTTAAAAACAGCATTCATTCACTCGAAGCGATTGATCTGGAAAGCGGTGAACTGAAGACATTTGGAAACAAGGATTGTAATTTTGGTTATCGCGACAGCATTTTTAAACGCGAGTTGAAAGGCAAAGTAATGATATGGTCGGTAACTTTTGAATTAAGGCTGAACCCGGTTGTACACCTCGAATATGGCGCTATAAAACAAGAACTTGCGGCCCGGCAAATTGAAAACCCCGGAATTGCTGATGTGTGTCAGGCTGTATGTGCCATCAGGCAGAGTAAGCTGCCTGATCCTGAAAAACTGGGCAATGCCGGTAGTTTTTTCAAAAATCCAACTGTCGACCTGAAATTTGCCGATGCCTTATCAGAACAGTTTCCCAAAATTGTAAGGTACCCTGTGGGTGATGACCAGGTGAAACTTGCTGCAGGATGGATGATAGAACAATGTGGCTGGAAAGGTTTCCGCGAAGGCGATGCTGGCGTACATCAGAGCCAGGCTTTGGTTCTTGTTAATTACGGAAATGCAACGGGGAGTGATATACTTACGCTTGCGCACCGCATCCGGAATTCAGTTTACGAACGTTTTGGCGTTACGCTCGAAATGGAAGTAAATGTGGTTTAAGGTACGAGGTGGGATTTACGATTTACGATTTTTGAACCACTAGCGTATAATTTGAAAATACAGCCGGTTATCATTCAAGCGCCTTTTCCACGCAGTTCCATAATTTATCGGCGGTTTGCTGCCACGAAAATTTAAGTCGCTGCTCGCGGCCGGCGGCAACCAGTTTTTGCCTGAAATCAGTATCCATTGCTATTTTTTGCATGGCACCAGCAATCGAATCTGTTGAAAAGGGATCGGTGAGTATGGCTGCATTCCCGGCCACCTCGGGCATCGAGGTCAAATTCGAGGTAATTACCGGCGTATCGCAGCTGAATGCTTCGAGGATAGGTATTCCAAATCCTTCGAAATAAGAAACATACGTTAAAGCAAGGGACGAGGCCATCAGCGAAGCAAGGTCCTGGTCCGAAACCCGGCCGGTAAAAATAACCTCATCGCGAAATTCCATTCCTTCGTATGCCAACCGGATTTCATCGGTCCACCACATCCTTGCACCGGCAAGTACAAGTTTTATATTGGTACTGTCCGATTTCTTAAACTGGTCGAACGCCCTGAAAAGATTTACCAGGTTTTTACGTGGATGCAGTGTGCCCACAAAAAAGAAATATTCCGATCCTTTCGAAAATCGTTGCCTTACCTGCTGCTTTTCATCCGCATCCAGGGGCTGAAAAATATTTCCCGCACCGTTGTAAACCACATCTATTTTAGCGGGATTTATTCCGTATGAACCGGCGATATCCTTTTTTGAGTATTCCGATACGGTTGCTATACGCGATGCCTTTTGCGCAAACCTTGGAAACATTGTTTTATAATACTTACGCACCAGCCACGGGATATCTTCCGGAAAGTGTTCGAAGTTCAGATCGTGAATCACGCCAACCGATTTCACATGGGTTACGAGCGATAAAAACCCATCGGGTGACAGGAATACATCAGGCTTCGAAAATTTAAAATGCAATGGAAGGGAAGCCTCGAACCAGGAAAGGAAAAGGAATGGGTGCCTTGCCTGGGGAAACAATACCACGGGTTGTACATTGGAATTATAAATGTATTTCTGGTTGTATTTCCGGTCGAAATAAAAGAAAAACCGGTGTTCAGGATGTTGCGAGGTGATGATCCGCAAGGTTTCATCTGTAAACCTTCCGATGCCATCCAGTCGCTCATTTAAAAGCAGGCGTGTATTTACTGCAATTTTCAAACTGTAATATTTCTGTATCCGTTATAATAGTTACGTAAAGCTCGCGAAATAATTGTTTGCTCCATGAAATTTAAATACGCTATACGGATGCTTTTTTTTTGCAATTTTTATTGTCGGAAATCACATAAACCAATGATTTGGTGCGGGAATCAGCTCCTTTGAAACTGTAATAAAAATTAGATAGTTTGCACACTATTTTAAACCCTGGAGCGTTAAAATTAATACACGTTCGTAAATAGCTATACTATTGATAAAAATTTAAGGCGTATTGAATGAAAACATTTGTAAAATTTGTATTGCAGAAATTATTGGGATTCAGCAACTATCTATTTGTTTTTTCACTTTATATTATTTCAACACTCAGGCATAATCGTAAAGAAGGCGATTTTTTGCATTTTCTGTCCATGTTGCCCGACAATTCAACGGTTCTTGATATTGGTGCAAATATCGGGGTTATGACTGTTCACCTGGCCCGGAAATTGCCGGCATCGCAGATATTTTCCTTCGAACCTGTGCCCGAAAACCTCAAAACATTACGCAGGCTGATTAAATATTATAAACTGGGCAATGTTAAGGTTTTTGATGTGGCCCTTGGCAATTATGAAGGAACTGCCGAAATTATTTTGCCCGAACACAAGCATGTAAAATTCCAGGGGCTGAGCCATATCGAAGGAGTTGAAGGCAGCGAGGGCGATACGGGTATAAAATACCAGGTGCCTATGCACCGGCTCGATGATATTGCCGAACTTCAATCGCCTGACAAACTGGTTTCGGGGATAAAAATTGATGTAGAAAATTATGAATACTTTGTTCTGGATGGAGCAAAAAAACTGCTTGCCAGTCATAAGCCGCTGATATATGCCGAATTATGGGACAATCAGAATCGTAAGGATTGCATGCGGCTGTTGAATGATTTAGGGTACAGTGCCTTTGTGCTCGAAAACGGGGACCTGGCAGAATTTGATATCCACAGGCATCACACGCAGAATTTCTTTTTTAGGGTTTTACCCGATCCTAAAGGCTAGCCTATGAAGCGTAAATTTTTAACCAACCTCGGATTCCTGCTTTTCTTAAACCTGCTGGTAAAGCCATTCTGGATTTTTGGCATCGACCGCACGGTACAGAACATGGCAGCGCCGGGCGAGTATGGTTTTTATTTTACGATTCTCAATTTTACTTTTCTCTTTAATATCCTGCTCGATTTTGGTATCACCAATTTCAACAACAGGAACATTGCGCAGAACAACCACTTGCTGAATAAGCACTTTTCGGGAATAGCCACCCTGCGGTTAGTGCTTGGCGCCATTTATTTTGCCGCCATTTTTATTGTTGCCGCTGTAATTGGATACGATGCCCGTCATTTCTATTTCCTGGCTTTCCTGGGCATAAACCAATTCCTGGTGTCGTTGATCCTGTACCTGCGATCGAATATTTCGGGTTTACTGTTGTTTAAAATTGACAGTGTTATTTCGGTACTCGACAGGCTGCTAATGATTCTGTTCTGCAGTATCCTGCTTTGGGGGCGCAGCAGCCAGGAGCCTTTCCACATGATATGGTTTGTGTATGCACAAACGTTGGCTTACCTGCTTACTGCACTTTTTGCCCTGGTAATTGTAATTAAACGTGCCAGTTTTACCAGGCTGGGCTGGGACCCGGCATTTTTCAAAATGATTATTAAGCAAAGCTTCCCGTATGCGTTGCTGGTGTTGCTCATGTCCTTTTATAACCGTATTGACTCGGTAATGATTGAGCGCCTGCTGCCCAAAGGAATAGGGACAGCCCAGGTTGATATTTATGCAAAGGCCTTCAGGCTGCTGGATGCTGTTAACATGATCGCATACCTCTTTTCTGTAATCCTGGTACCGATTTTTGCCAGGCTTATTAAAGATAAATCGCCGGTCGACGGAATGGTGAAACTTTCGTTTACTATTATCTTTACCATGTCGATGATTGTGGCAACCTGCTCATCATTTTTTAGCAACCAGATTATGAACCTGCTATACGTGGGCCAGATACAGGAGGCCCAGAAAGTGTTTGTATGGCTGATCATAGGTTTTATCCCGATTTCGGTGACTTACATTTTCGGCACATTACTTACAGCCAATGGAAGTATGAAAGCATTGAATATGATGGCGCTGGCGGGAATGGTAATCAATATTGTGATTAATTTTATTCTTATACCCCGGTTTATGGCTGTGGGTTCAGCTTATGCAAGCCTGATTACCCAATTTGCCACTGCAATCATCCAGGTAGCCATTGCCCAGAAAATATTCAGGTTTACGATTAACTGGAAGTATATTTTAACGCTTGCGTTTTTTGCTGCCGGTGTTGTTATTATTAATATTATCTCAAGCAAGCAGTTACATAACTGGCATATTGCATTTTTTGTTGCCGGATTTGCTTCACTGTTGTGGGCATTTGTTCTCAAATTGATTGATGTAGGCGGAATGATCCGTTTAATAAAAAATGGTTAATCATTTCGGTGGCTTAAAATGGCACAACTTTTCCTGAAAGATACATGTTTCAGTACATCCCCGGGTTTTCACTGCCTTTATGGGGAGAGGATGAAGGTGAATGCGGGCAAGTTATTGCTGTTATTGGTTTTTATGCTAATTTCTATATCTTTGCAGGTGTTAACTCTGAGGCTGATACAATGCTGAATAACTCCACGAACGGTTCTGCTGGTTCATTTAAGGTTGCCGTTTTTTTGTATAAGTGGCGAAAAACGCTTCTGGT
>CALCJE010000050.1 GCA_937965665.1 uncultured Bacteroidales bacterium | reverse complement strand
CTTTTTGTGCGCGACGACATTGCCATTCCCGGTTTAGGAAAAAAGAAATATGAGCGTTTTATGCCATTCCTGCTCACCGTATTTTTCTTCATTTTCTTTAATAACCTGCTGGGGCTTATACCGATTTTCCCCGGAGGTGCCAACCTTACCGGTAACATTGCCGTGACTATGGTGTTGGCGCTGTTCACATTTGTGATCACCACATTTATAGGAAATAAAGATTACTGGAAACATATTATCAATGCCCCCGGGGTGCCCTGGTGGCTTAAATTCCCCATACCGCTGATGCCGGTGGTCGAATTTGTTGGAGTCATAACAAAGCCGTTTGTACTGATGGTCCGTTTGTTTGCCAACATGACAGCAGGTCACATCATCCTGCTTGGGTTTATGAGCCTTATTTTTATCTTTGGTAATATGAATGTTGCCATAGGATACGGAGTTTCTGTATTTTCTATAGCGTTCGGCGTATTTATGACCCTGCTCGAACTGCTGGTAGCATTCATCCAGGCTTATGTATTTGCCCTGCTCTCGGCCATTTATTTTGGTATGGCTACCGAAGAACACGGTCACTCCGAAGAACATTCCGTTGAACACTAATTCTTTTTATTAATAACCATAATTCAATTCTTATGTCACTCTTAAGCGTTTTATTACAAGCAGCGACTAATTTTGCTCCCATAGCTTATATGGGCGCCGGAATTGGTGCTGGTATTGCAGCTATCGGTGCAGGTATCGGTATTGGAAAAATCGGTGCTTCGGCACTCGAATCCATTGCCCGTCAGCCCGAAAGCGTAGGCGATATCCGTTCGAACATGATTGTGGCTGCCGCTCTTATCGAAGGCGTTGCGTTCTTCGCTATCGTGGTTTGTCTTCTGATCATTTTCATGAAGTAAACAGTACCGGATGCTGTATCCCTGCGACTGGCAGGGATGCAGTAACCGGATGTTTCGAATCGAAGTACAAGTAAACAAATTATAAATTTTTATACCCAGAATTATGCAATTAGTAACTCCTGGTATAGGCCTGTTATTCTGGATGCTGGTTTCGTTCAGCCTGGTACTTTTCGTACTGGGGAAATATGCATGGAAACCTATCATGAAAGGCATACATCAACGCGAAGATACCATTGAAAAAGCGTTGGAAGCAGCTAACGAGGCTAAAAAGGAAATGCTGAAACTGAAGGCTGGTAACGAGCAACTGTTGCGCGATGCTAAGGACGAACGCGATGCCCTGATGCGCGATGCCCGAAAGCTGAAGGAAGCCATCCTCGATGAAGCCCGCGAAAAAGCACACGAAGAAGCTGACCGCATTATCGAAAATGCCCGCGAAAACATACAATTTGAGAAAATGGCTGCCATCAACGAACTGAAAAACCAGATCGCTTCCATCTCGATTGAAATCGCTGAAAAGCTTATCGGGAAAGAACTCGAGAACAAAGAACAGCAACAGCAACTTACCGAAAAGCTTCTGAACGAAGTTAAAATCAATTAGGCAGAATCAATACAACACCTCAAATGAGTTATACCAAAATTACATTGCGTTATGCTGCTGCATTTTTCGATCTCGCCAGTGAATCCGGCCTTATCGATAATGCAAATGAGGATATGAAACTGCTCGACAGTATATGCAACACAAACCATGATTTTGTGCGCATGCTGCAAAACCCGGTTATTCATGCGGATAAAAAGATCAAAGTCATTACAAAACTTCTCGCCACCTCGGTTAACAAGATGTCGCTCAGTTTTATGACCCTGATGATCCGCAAACGCCGCGAACGTTACCTGCCAGCTATTGCCGAAGCTTTTACCGATCTGTATAAAGCATCAAAAGGTATCAAGACCGCGTACGTTACCTCCGCAGTGGGGCTCGAGCTGAAAGAAAAGGAAGGGGTGCTGCAAATTCTCAGCAAACTCACAGATAAGGAAATTGACCTGGTTGAGCAGATCGACAAAAAACTGATTGGCGGATTCGTGGTGAACCTCGATGATTACCAGGTCGATCAGAGTATCTCGACCAAAGTAAAACAACTCAGAAAAGATTTTGAAAAAAACCTGTTTATAAAAGGATATTAATCCATTACTCATATGGCAGAAATTAAACCCGCAGAAGTAACTGCAATACTGCGGCAGGAATTGGCAGGCTTCTCAACCGAAGCCGAAATAAAGGAAATAGGATCGGTGCTGCAGGTCGGCGACGGCATTGCCCGCGTTTATGGCCTCACCAACGCACAGTCGGGCGAGCTGGTCGAATTTGTTAAAACCGACACCAAAGGTATAGTGCTCAACCTCGAAGAGGACAACGTGGGTGTTGTACTGCTGGGCGAATCGAACGCGATTAAAGAAGGTGACAAAGTGCAGCGTACCAAACGCATTGCCAGTATCATGGTAGGTGCAGGCATGCTGGGTCGTGTGATCAACACGCTGGGCGAACCTATCGACGGTAAAGGCGAGCTGAAAGGCGAACTTTTCGAAATGCCCATTGAGCGGAAAGCACCGGGGGTTATTTTCAGGCAGCCGGTTACCGAGGCCTTACAAACCGGTATTAAAGCAATTGACGCCATGATCCCGATCGGGCGCGGACAACGTGAGCTTATCATCGGTGACCGCCAGACCGGTAAATCGGCTATTGCTATTGATACCATTATCAACCAGAAAGAATTTTTCGACAAAGGCGATCCTGTATTCTGTATTTACGTGGCTGTTGGCCAGAAGGGATCAACAGTTGCCAATATTGTAAAGACTCTCGAAGACCATGGCGCTATGGCTTACACCACCATCGTTATGGCTACCGCCAGCGACCCTGCAGCCATGCAGTTCTATGCCCCGTTTACAGGTGCTGCCATAGGCGAATTTTTGCGCGATACAGGTCGTCATGCTCTGGTAATTTACGACGATCTTTCGAAACAGGCTGTAGCCTATCGTGAAGTTTCGCTGCTGCTGCGCCGCCCGCCCGGACGCGAAGCTTATCCAGGTGATGTGTTCTACCTGCACTCACGTTTGCTCGAACGTGCCGCAAAAATCATCAAAAGCGACGAAGTTGCCCGCCAGATGAACGACCTTCCTGAATCCATCAAACACCTTGTAAAAGGTGGAGGTTCGCTCACAGCGCTGCCCATTATCGAGACACAGGCCGGCGACGTTTCGGCATATATTCCTACCAACGTAATTTCAATTACCGACGGGCAGATATTCCTCGAAACAACACTGTTCAACTCCGGTATACGCCCGGCCATCAACGTAGGTATTTCGGTATCGCGTGTGGGTGGTAATGCACAGATCAAGGCCATGAAAAAAGTGGCCGGAACGCTGAAACTGGCACAGGCTGAATACCGCGAACTCGAAGCATTCTCCAAATTCGGTTCCGACCTGGATGCCGCCACCAAGAACATTCTCGAGAAAGGCGCCCGTAATGTTGAAATCCTGAAACAACCTCAATACTCACCTGTTCCGGTTGAAAAGCAGATTGCCATTATTGCCTGCGGAACCCGTGGCTTGCTGCAGAAAGTACCAGTTTCGTCGATTCACGATTTTGAAGCCGAATTCCTGCATCAACTCGAAACCACGCATAAAGAACTGCTTGCCGACCTGAAACAGGGAAAACTCGACGACCAGATCCTGGCTACCATCGACAGCGTGGCGAAACAAGTTTCTGCAAAATACATTAAGTAGTTAAATAAAGTTTATGCCGAATTTAAAAGAAGTACGAATCAGGATCGCTTCGGTAAAATCGACGCAGCAGATCACCAGTGCCATGAAAATGGTTGCAGCCTCGAAATTGCGCAAGGCCCAGAACGCGATTCTGAAAATGCGTCCGTATGCTGCAAAGCTGAAGGATTTACTTCAAAACCTGAGTGCATCTCTTGATTCGGGTGATGGAAACACCTGGTCGCAGCAACGTAAAGCCGAAAAGGTACTGCTGGTGATTATTACCTCGAACAGGGGATTATGCGGCGCCTTTAATTCAAATATACTGCGTACCGCTGTGCAGCGCATGAAGAATGATTATGCGGCGCAATACGAAGCCGGTAACGTAAGCGTGCTCACCATCGGCCGCAAGGGGACAGAGTTCTTCAGCAAAAGAGGCTATACCGTAGTTTCGTCGCACGATTCAATTTTCGACCGGCTTACCTACGAAAATGTTTCCGAAATCGCTACCTCGGTAATGGATGCTTTTGCTAACAAGCAATTCGACAGGGTCGATATTGTATACAACCAGTTTAAAAATGCTGCGGTTCAGTATGTAACGGTTGAGCAATTCCTGCCGGTTGAAACACCTGCCCCAAATGCAGTTCAGGCCAAATCGAACAATGACTATCTTTTCCTTCCTTCGAAAGAAGAAATTGTAACTGAATTGATTCCCAAATCGCTGAAAATCCAGTTTTACAAGGCTGTTCTCGACTCAAATGCATCGGAACACGGAGCCCGCATGACCGCTATGCACCAGGCCACCGATAATGCCGGCGACCTGATCAAACAACTGAACCTGGCCTACAACAAAGCCCGCCAGGCTGCCATTACCAAGGAAATTCTGGAAATTGTGAGTGGAGCCGAAGCATTAAAAGGAGGCTGATCCTGTTAGTAGTAACCGTCAGAAGGAAACTTTACCGGCCCTGAGCCGGAACATAAAAATGTCAAAAAAAAACATGATATTATGATTAAAGAAGCAGTAGAAAAAGCAATCATCAACCAGATTAAAAACGAAGAACATTCTTCGCGGTTGTATCTTTCCATGGCCTCATGGTGCCAGGTAAATGGCTACCCGGGTGCTGCCGCTTTCCTGTTCAAACAAACCGACGAGGAACGCATGCACCAGCTTAAATTTGTGCATTATCTCAACGATCGCAATGGCTACAGCAAATTACTTGCACTAGATAATCCTACCGCCGATTACGCTTCGTTACTCGATGTATTCGAAAAAGTAATGACCCACGAAGAGTTTATTACCGCCTCCATTAACGATTTATACGAAGTTGCAGTTAATAATAAGGACTACACCACCGGTAATTTCCTGCAGTGGTTTATTAATGAGCAGATTGAGGAAGAAAGAACAATGCACGGCATACTGGATAAAATGAAACTTGCCGGAAACGAAGCGGGTGGCTTATTCCACATCGATAAGGAGCTGTCAGCACTGGCCGCCGCCAAAGTTATTGCTCCCTTGCCTGTTGAATAACAATTTGCAAAACATTTTTATAAACTGCTTCCTACACGGAAGCAGTTTTTTTTTGTAGCTTTGAATGGATATGCCATGCAGGCTGAAAGTGTGTAAATGGGTAACTCAATTATTGTAACACCAATAAAATCCCTGGTTCTTTATGTTAAATATCGCGTTATTTGGCCCTCCCGGTGCAGGAAAGGGAACACAGTCGGAATTTTTAATCAAAAAGTACAACCTGTTTTACATTTCAACCGGCGACCTGCTGCGCAAGGAGATTGCCGAAAAAACCCGGCTGGGCATGGAAGCCCAGAGCAGTATTGCTTCGGGGGGCCTGGTATCGGACGAAATCATTGTTCAGATCATAGAGAAAACCATTACCGACAATCCTGATTCGAACGGGTTTCTTTTCGATGGGTTCCCGCGAACCTACATACAGGCATACATACTCGAAGGACTGATGCTGAAGCTGAATACGTCGCTGAATTGCCTGATCAGCCTTACCGTACCCGAAGAAGAATCTGTGGCCAGGCTGCTAAACCGGGGAAAAACTTCGGGCAGGAGCGATGATAACGAAAAGGTGATCCGCAACCGGTTGAAGGAATACAACGAAAAAACATTACCTGTTTTGCAGTTTTACCGCGATAAAGGGATTTATGTTGAAGTGAATGGAATTGATACCATTGAAAATGTAAACCTTTCAATCACAAAGATCATTAACCACGAACTGAGTAAAAGCTTATTCAACATTGTACTTTTTGGCTACCCGGGTTCGGGTCGAGGGTCGCAGGGCAAAGCGCTGGCCAAGGCTTTCGGGCTAGAGTATGTGGCCACCGGCGCCATGCTTGAACAGGAAATTGCTGCCAATACCGAAACCGGCCGCAAAATAACCGATTTATACGAAAACGGGCAACTGGTACCTGACGAAATCGTGGTTCAGCTTATAGAGAAAAAACTGGCCAATTCAACCGGTGTCAAAGGTTTTATCTTTAAGGGATTTCCGCGTACGCTGGTACAGTCGTATATCCTCGATGGACTGCTTAAAAAATATGGGTCTTCGATTTCAAAAATTATAGAAATTGAAGTACCTACGCTGGAACTGATCAGCCGCCTCGACGAGCGCAGCAAAACAGCCAACTGCATGCCCTACGATAACAGTACGGCAAAAATTGTAAAGCGCCTGCAGGAACACGAAACCAAAACAGTTCCGGTAATCCAGAAATATAACCAGTTGCATGGCGTAATAAAAATTGACGGGCTGGGCACGTTCGATGAAGTTTTTCAGCGTATATCGGCAGCCATGGAAAACGGCATTAAAAACCTGCGGTGAAACAAAACGGCAGGAATTGATTCCTGCCGTTTAAAAGTCACAGCTTGTTACTGTGTTTCCCTTTGCCAAAAGAAATATCTTTGCGTTGTATTCAGTACAACTTATCTGGGGTATAAACATTAAAAATCGTGCAAAATATTTTGGAAAGTGGTAAATGTTTATCCAAATGGTGAGGTATTATAAACAATATTTTTTATATTATTCAGAAATATAATGAGTTATAATAATTGAATGGTTTGTAATTTATAATGTCGACGGGAAGCTTTGAACAGAAACATTTAAAAAAAGTTCCAAAAAGGGAAAATATGTCCGCTTTAGAACCGGATAATTTTCTGTGCTTTGCCCGATTTCAGGTAGCCTTTAATGATTTGCTGTACATCACGGTTGTCGCTGTAACGTTTGATGGATTCCCTGATCTGGCCCGGGTCCGAAACCGATTCATTCCTGTCTATCCATCCGAAACCGGCAAACACATTATTTTCAATCAATACAACCGATACCTCATCTTCATTCCGGCCATGATCAATAATAGCCATATCCGACCATTTGTGATGAAACCCCGATAATGCTGCAGCAACCCTTTTGTTGTAGGCTTCGGCCGGCTCAGTCCCGATACATGCACCTTTGCATTGCCCGATGGAATGCTGAAAACAAGCCCCGTGATTTTGGTATAATCCACAAAGTTTCTGGCAGAGCTCATATTTGGCTACCAGTTCGTGCACCAGCACCAGGGCCTCGTCGAAAGATGCAAACACGGTATGCGGCCTGCCAGTATTTTTTATCTTTTCAATCTGCATCACATGGTACCCCGACTGTGTAAAAAAGGAATACAGCCCGTATTTGTACATGGTACGCCGCTGTAGCCTGTTATGTACAGGTTTATGCTTTTTTATCTCGTCCGATTCGAGCAGCAGCGCAATCAGTTCGCTTCCGGTTTCCTGGTAGCTGATGCTTGCTGTATTGGAACGCATCTCAATGGCTTTTGGGGTGCTGCTGTTCTGAAAATGCGACAATACCCGGGCATGGATATTTTTGCTTTTGCCGATATAAATCAGTTTCCCGTTTTCGTCGTGAAAATAGTAAACTCCTGGAGCCGTTGGCAGTTGACTGAATATGGAACGATCGAGCGCCGGATGCAACCCATCGGTTGGTACCTGGTTCAGGGTTGGATCGACAGACAGCAAACGTTCGAAAAGTTTCACGGTAGCCAGGGCATCGCCCGAAGCGCGGTGACGTGAAGTTACCTGTATGCCAAGGCTATTGCAAAGATTCCCCAGGCTGTATGATTTATGCCCGGGCAGCAACTTCCGCGACATTTTTACGGTGCATAATACAGGTCGTTTGTATTTGTAACCCAGGTTCAGGAACTCCTGTTTAACAAAACTGTAATCGAAGGCGGCATTGTGTGCTACAAAAGTGCAACCTTCGGTGATTTCAACAATATTGCGGGCAACTTCGAAAAACTTTGGTGCATGTACCAACATTTCGTCGGTAATGCCGGTAAGCCTGGCAACAAAAGGAGGCATCTTGCACTCAGGGTTGATGAGTGTGGAGTATTCCTTTACAACTTGCGTACCATCGTGGACAAATATGGCTATTTCCGTAATCCGTTCGCGGCTGGCATTTCCTCCTGTGGTTTCAATATCGATTATTGCGTACACTATGCATTCAGTAAAGGCTCAAAGATAGTTTACAATATCATTCGGGCCGATTTTTTTATTCACCATTTTAATATGTTTTATTCACGGTTTCTACAATAAATAATTTTATCGGGTTAATAATCAAACGTATATAGAAAAATGCTTTTTATTATAGGTTTAAGAAATTAAAAAATTCATACCTTTGCCGCTCCTTTCAACAAACACACTGAACATGGCACATGAAGTAAAAATTTTTTCAGGCAGGGCAACGCGTTACCTGGCCGAAAACATTGCCCGCAGTTTTGGCGTTAAGCTTGGTGAAGTTCAGGTGACTGAATTCAGTGATGGAGAATTTACTGTTTCTTTCGAAGAAAACCTTCGTGGAAACGACGTATATATTGTACAATCAACATTTCCGCCGGCAATGAACCTGCTGGAACTGTTACTTATGGTTGATGCAGCAAAACGCGCATCGGCCAGGCAGATTACAGCCGTTATTCCTTATTTTGGGTTTGCCAGGCAGGATCGCAAGGATAAACCCCGAGTTCCGATTACAGCCAAACTCATCGCCAACCTGCTTACGGCTGCCGGTGTACAGCGCCTGATTACCATTGACCTCCATGCCGACCAGATTCAGGGATTTTTTGATGTGCCGGTTGACCATTTGTATGCATCTTCTATCTTTTTACCATACATCAAGAAACTGGATCTTCCGAACATCATCTTTGCATCGCCCGACACCGGGGGTACCCGCAGGGCTGCATCGTATGCCAAAGCGCTGGATACAGGTTTCGTAATCTGCTACAAACAAAGGTCAAAAGCCAACAAGGTTGATTCCATGTCGCTGATCGGTGATGTTAACGGCAAAGATGTGCTGTTGTTCGACGATATTATTGATACCGGGGGAACTATTACCAAAGCCGCAAGGCTTATGATGGATAAAGGGGCTGCCAGTGTGCGCGGGTTCTGTACCCATCCCATACTCTCGGGCAATGCATTCGAAGGTATTGTAAATTCGGCATTTACCGAGTTAATAGTTACGGATACTATTCCTTTAAGGGAACAAAATCCGAAAATCAAGGTTCTGAGTACTGCCACCCTGCTGGCCGATGTCATAAAAAGGGCGCATAATTACGAATCTATTTCATCGCTTTTCAAAATCAAATAATACCAATTACTAACAATTAAATTTAAAACGAATGAAAACAGTATCTATGAGCGGTTCGCTTCGCGCGAACGTAGGGAAAAAAGATGCTAAAATGAACCGCGCCAGCGGCAAGGTTCCTTGCGTAATTTATGGTGGCAAGGAAGAACTTCATTTTACCCTCGACAACAAAGACCTCGAAACCATCATTTTCACCCCGTACACTTACCTGGTTGATCTTGATATCGATGGCAAAAAACTTACTGCAACCCTTCAGGATGTACAGTATCATCCGGTTTCGGATGTTACACTGCATGCCGATTTCCTCCAGGTAACTCCCGGCAAACCTATTATCGTTAGCCTGCCGGTACGTATCGAAGGAAACTCACCCGGAGTTATGCGCGGTGGTAAACTGATCAAGAAATTCCGCAAAATGAAAGTGAAAGGTCTTGCTGAACATATGCCGGAAGAAATCGTACTTAATATTTCGAAAATGGATATCGAAGATACACTGCGTATCAGCGACATCAAAATCCCGAATATCGAAATACTTGAAGTTATGGGCAACCTGGTATTACATGTTGCTTCCACCCGTGCTGTTGAACCAACCACACCGGCAGGTAAATAACACTTCAATTTATTTAAAAGCAAAAGGTGCAATGTTTCTGAAACATTGCACCTTTCTTTTTAATGTATTTCCTGGTGGACCACAGCCTGCAAATTTGCGGCAGCTTCCGCCGAAAAGGCCTATTACTGGCCTTTTATTTTATTCCGGACAAGTTCGCCGATTTTTTCAACCGGTATGCGTTCCTGTTGCATGGTGTCGCGGTCGCGGATGGTTACCATATTATCTTCCAGTGTCTGATGATCAACAGTAATACAATAAGGTGTTCCGATGGCATCCTGACGGCGGTAGCGTTTTCCGATTGAATCTTTTTCCTCGTACTGGCACATGTAGTCGTACTTGAGTGTATCCATGATTTCGCGGGCTTTTTCAGGCAGCCCGTCCTTGGCAACCAGCGGAAGGATAGCGCATTTTACCGGAGCCAGCACGGCAGGCAACTTCAGTACGACGCGTTCGGAACCATCTTCCAGCTTTTCTTCGTTATATGCGTAACTGAGCATGGCCAGGAAAGTACGGTCGAGACCGATGGAGGTTTCAATTACATAGGGTACGTAATTTTCGTTCAGTTCGGGATCGAAATACTGAATTTTTTTACCCGAGTATTCCTGGTGTGCTTTTAAGTCGAAATCGGTACGCGAGTGAATACCTTCCAGTTCCTTGAAACCAATCGGGAATTCGAACTCAATATCACAAGCCGCGTTGGCATAGTGGGCAAGTTTTTCGTGCGGATGCCAGCGGTATTTGGCTGCCGGTATTCCAAGCGAAAGATGCCATTTCAAACGTTCAGCTTTCCAATACTCGAACCATTGGAGCTCGGTACCGGGGCGTACAAAGAACTGCATTTCCATTTGCTCGAATTCGCGCATACGGAAAATAAACTGGCGGGCCACAATTTCATTGCGGAAAGCCTTGCCGGTTTGAGCAATACCAAACGGTATTTTCATACGGCCGGTTTTCTGAACATTCAGGTAATTGACAAAAATACCCTGTGCTGTTTCGGGGCGGAGGTATATCAGGTTCGAATCCTCACTCACCGAGCCCATGGAAGTGCTGAACATCAGGTTAAACTGCCGTACTTCGGTCCAGTTGCGGCTACCCGAAACCGGGCAAACAATTTCAAGGTCTTCGATGAGTTTTTTTACGTCGGCCAGGTCGTTACGCTCCATGGCGCCGTAAAAACGTTTGGTCGTAGTATCAATTTTTTCCTTGTATTCGAGTACACGACCGTTGGTTGCCAGGAACTGTTCCTTATCGAAACTTTCGCCAAAGCGTTTTGCTGCTTTTTCAACCTCTTTATCAATCTTATCCTGCCATTTAGCCATCTGGTCTTCAACAAGCACATCGGCACGGTAACGTTTTTTCGAATCGCGGTTATCAATCAGCGGATCGCTGAAAGCATCTACGTGACCTGATGCTTTCCAGGTGGTAGGATGCATAAAAATGGCGGCATCAATACCCACTATGTTTTCGTGAAACTGAACCATCGATTTCCACCAATACTGGCGGATGTTGTTTTTCAGTTCAACACCATTCTGACCATAATCGTAAACTGCGCTTAGCCCGTCGTATATTTCACTCGAGGGGAATACAAACCCATACTCCTTGGCATGGGATATGATTTTTTTGAAAATTTCTTCGTTTTGTGCCATGGGGCAAAGGTAGCCAAAAATAATATAATGGCAAAGTACCGTTATGAGGGGCGAAGGGTGAATAGGGGAATGGGCGAGGGGAGAATTGGCGAAGGGAGAGAATGATGTTACAAATTATTTGGGAATATAGTGGAAAAGGTAATAACCATGTCTGTCTTTTGAAGGGAAAGGTGTCGGCAGACGCGTGGTAAAGCTGACAGCCATTGGAAGGCCGCACCAATATTTTCATCCGTTCTTTCCGAGTCATTCACGTTCCAGCTGTACCTTTCAAATTACTTTACAAAAAGCTGTACTTTTGCTGTATGATAGCAATTGATCAAACCCTGATATCCGACGACCTGGGAAAGGTATGTTTTGTATGCGACCTTTCGGCCTGTAAAGGGCAATGTTGCGTCGACGGCGATGCGGGAGCCCCGCTCGACGAAGAAGAAATTGGCATACTTGAAGACTGTTTAGACGAGATAAAACCCTATATGACTGCTGAGGGCATTGCCCAGGTGGAAGAAAACGGTGTTTTCGATTATGATATGTTCGGGCACTATGTTACACCTTTGGTTAACGGGCGCGAATGTGCTTTTGTTTACCACGAAAACGGGATTGCTTTCTGTGCCATCGAAAAGGCATGTAAAGAAGGGAAAATCCCGTTTCTGAAACCGATTTCCTGCCATTTGTACCCGGTAAGGCTCAGTAATTACAATGACTTTGATGCGGTTAATTACCACGAATGGCATATTTGTAAACCAGCACTGATCAACGGTAAAAAGTTGGATGTACCCCTGTACGTTTTTCTGAAAGATTCGCTGATCAGGAAATATGGCGAAGCCTGGTATAAAGAACTTGTTGATTCAATACCCGAAAAAAATAAAAAGGGCTGACAGGAATTTCCAATATCAACAATGCATAAAAAAAGCCGGTCCAGACCGGCTTTTTTTATATCTGGCAGCAGATTATTTCATCAGGAGTTTACCAGCGAAATATCAAACTGAACCAGTTCGACAAAGAGTTTCAGGCGGTTATCTATTTCTTCTTTGGTGAGGTTTAGCAAACCTTCGGTTCCGAATTTTTCAACGGTGAAGGAAGCCATGGCCGAGCCGTAGATAATGGCATTTTTCATATTGCTGAATGAAATATCGCCTGTGCTGGCCAGGTGGCCAATAAAACCTCCGGCAAAAGTATCGCCAGCTCCTGTGGGATCGAAAACTTCTTCGAGTGGAAGGGCGGGAGCAAAAAAGATGCTGTCCTTATGAAAAAGCAGTGCCCCGTGTTCTCCTTTTTTGATAACCAGGTATTTAGGTCCCATGGTCAGGATTTTCTGGGCTGCTTTAACCAGCGAAAATTCGCCGGTAAGCTGGCGGGCTTCGGAATCATTCACCATCAGCACATCAACGCGGGCAATTACTTTCATCAGGTCGTCCCAGGCCGAATCCATCCAATAGTTCATGGTATCCATAACAATAAGTTTCGGGCGTTTGGTAAGCTGGTCGAGGACGCGCATCTGTACGCTTGGGGTAAGATTACCAAGGACAACGAATTCTGCATCGAGGCAGGTAGGAGGGAGCAACGGGTCGAAATCGGCCAGTACATTCAGTTCGGTTACCAGCGTATCGCGGGTATTCATATCGGTATGGTAACGACCCGACCAATAGAATGATTTGCCTTCGGGTTTCACCTGCAGGCCATCGGTATTTATGCCGCGTTGCGAAAGCAGGTTGATATATTCTTCAGGGAAATCGCCACCAACAACGCTTACAATATGCACATCGTCAGCAAATTGCGATGCAGTAAGACTGATAAAGGTAGCGGCGCCACCCAGTATTTTATCGGTTTTTCCGAATGGGGTTTCAATTTTATCGAAAGCAACAGTTCCAACAATTACAGTACTCATAAGCGGGGAATAATATTAATTTTAAAGGATTTTGATTTTTTTTTGGCAAAGATATTGTTAATTCCGATTGATTGTGTAATTTTGCCGTCCCAAAACACCGGGAAAACAAAAATTCCTCCTTAGCTCAGTTGGTTAGAGCATCTGACTGTTAATCAGAGGGT
>CALCJE010000049.1 GCA_937965665.1 uncultured Bacteroidales bacterium | reverse complement strand
TGGGTTTTCGTCTACAATTTTTTCATACATCTGGAAAAGGTTGCCGTATCTTTCTTCGATAACCTTTTTACCAAGCCTGTTGATGGCTGATGCAAAATCGAGGTAAACGGCCAGCCCGGTTTCGCCCACGCCAAATCCGGCATCGCAGCGTTCCTTGGCAGCACGTGAGGCAACATCGCGGGGTACCAGGTTACCGAATGCCGGGTAACGGCGTTCGAGGTAATAATCGCGGTTTTCTTCGCTGATGTCTTTGGGTTTAATTTTATTATGTCGGAGTGCTTCTACGTCTTCCTTGCGTTTGGGTACCCAAATGCGGCCATCGTTACGTAAGCTTTCGCTCATCAGCGTAAGTTTCGACTGGAAATCGCCATGAACCGGGATACAGGTCGGATGTATCTGAGTAAAACAAGGGTTCCCGAAAAATGCACCTTTTTTATAGGCTTTCCAAATCGCGGTAGCATTGCTGCCCATGGCATTGGTCGACAGGAAAAATACATTTCCATATCCCCCGGTAGCAAGTACAACGGCATGTGCCGAGTGGCGTTCAATTTCGCCGGTAACAAGGTTGCGGGCAATAATACCACGTGCGCGGCCATCAATAATTACTACATCAAGCATTTCGTGCCTGGTGTACGATTCAACATTACCGAGGCTTACCTGGCGGCTCATGGCGCTGTAGGCGCCCAGCAGCAATTGCTGACCGGTTTGGCCGCGGGCATAAAATGTACGCGATACCTGGGCACCACCAAATGAGCGATTGTCGAGCAATCCGCCGTATTCACGTGCAAACGGAACACCTAATGCCACCGACTGATCGATGATGTTACCGCTCACTTCTGCCAGCCGGTATACATTGCCTTCGCGGGCACGATAGTCGCCTCCTTTAATGGTATCGTAAAACAAACGATATACGCTATCGCCGTCGTTCTGGTAATTTTTCGATGCATTTATACCACCCTGTGCGGCAATACTGTGTGCACGCCTGGGGCTGTCCTGGTAACAAAAGGCCTTTACTTTGAACCCTAAGGCACCAAGCGAAGCGGCAGCTGATGCGCCTGCAAGCCCTGTGCCTACTACTATGATATCGAGTTTTCTTTTATTCGCCGGGTTAACAAGGGCAATATGATCCTTGTAACTGCTCCATTTGGAAGCAAGTGGCCCCTGAGGTATTTTTGAATTGAGTTTTGTCATACAAATTATACTTTTATAAGCTGGCAATCAGCAGTTTTTTGTCTTTTACTTTACAAACATGAAAAACAAGGGGATGCTTGCAAATCCGAGCGGAACCAGGATTGCGTATAAGGTACCCAACACTTTAATAAAAGGTGTGTATTTGGTGTGGTTGAGCCCCAGGGTTTGAAAAGCCGACTGAAAGGCATGCTGCAGGTGAAATCCAAGGAAAACCATCAGCACAACATACAGTATGGCATAAAATTTATTGGCAAAAAGCAATATTGCCATCTGGTAAAAATCTTCCTTTCCAAGCCCTTCGGGCGGACTAACCAGTCCTAATTTTACAAAATAAAAGTTAAAGAAATGTACACACAGGAATATGAAAATAATGGCCCCTGTGTGGATCATGTATTTCGAAAAAAACGAAAGATGTGAGTAACCCGCAACTTTGTAGCGCACAGGCCGGGCCATCCAGTTTTGTATCTGCAGTATTACCCCAAAGATAATATGGATTGCAAAACCACCGAAAAGAAATATCTCCATTACCTTGATCAATGGATTGGTGGTCATAAATTCAACGGCTACCATATATGCCTCGCCATTGTCATTCGACAGCAGCAGCAGGTTGATAGCAAGGTGGATAACCAAAAAAGATATTAAAAAAAGACCCGCCAGGGCCATTACCACTTTTTTGGTGATGGATGAGTAAGTTAATAGTTTATTGCCCATACGATTAATGATTTTGTTTTTACAGCCGGGGGTTAATTTGCGTTAAAAAAAATCCATACTTTTGGCTGATAGTAAGAGTTGGCAAAGATAGGTACAAAACTTTTTAAGCAAGTGATAAATATCCAAATTTTTTGCATGCGAATGCAAACTTGTTTTAACTAATTAAATCACAGCAGTATGCGTTATCAACCCATCAGTAGTAAAATGTATGTGCGCAACAGGGCCAAACTTGTTGCCCGCATGAAACCAGGATCAATGGCCATCGTGAACTCGAATGATGAGATGCCCCGGTCCGGCGATCAGACTTTTAGTTTCAGGCAAAACTCGGATATGTTCTATCTCACCGGGCTCGACCAGGAAAAATGCGTTTTGTGTTTGTGTCCATCGCACCCGGTTGAAAGCATGCGCGAAATGCTGTTCACTGTAAAAACCAATGATATGATGGTGGTTTGGAACGGGCACAAATATACCCTCGAACAAGTTACAGAAGTTTCGGGAATTAAAACCGTAAAATGGCTTGATGATTTTGAAACCACACTCCGCGACCTGATGTCGCGGGTGCAGGTGGTATACCTGAACCAGAATGAATATCCAAAATTTATTACCGAGGTACCGTTGCTCGATGCACGCTTCGCAAACAGGATGAAGCATGATTTCCCGCTGCATACTTACGAAAGGCTTGCGCCACTGGTTACCGAAATGCGGCTGGTAAAAGAACCCGAAGAAATTGCCCAGATCCAGAAAGCCTGCGATATTACCAACGAAGGGTTCCGCCGTGTGCTCCGGTTTGTGAAACCCGGTTTGAAGGAATACGAAATAGAAGCCGAATATACCCACGAGTTTATCCGCCTGGGTGCTACCGGGCATGCATACCCGCCCATTATTGCATCAGGGGCTAACGCATGCATACTTCATTATAATACCAACTATAATGTTTGCCGCGATGGCGACCTGCTTTTGATGGATGTGGGAGCGGAATATGGTAACTATGCAGCTGATATGACGCGTACAATCCCGGTTAACGGGAAATTTACCCCACGTCAGCGCGAGGTTTACGAGGCTGTTTTGCGCATTATGAAGGCTGCAACCGCCATGCTCAGGCCCGGAACTACCATCGAGAAATGGCATGGCGAAGTATGCAAACTTATGGAAAAGGAATTGGTGGGATTGGGATTGATCAGCAAAAACGATCTTAAAGCGCAAACGCCCGATAGCCCGGCCTATTTCAGGTATTATATGCATGGTACCGGGCATTTCCTGGGGTTGGATGTGCACGATGTGGGAACCCGGCAGGTGGTTTTTGAAAGTGGAATGGTAATGACCTGCGAACCGGGCATTTATATTCCTGAAGAAGGGATTGGT
Organism: uncultured Bacteroidales bacterium; assembly: GCA_937965665.1. Taxonomy (GTDB): domain Bacteria; phylum Bacteroidota; class Bacteroidia; order Bacteroidales; family UBA4417; genus UBA4417. The sequence continues at coordinate 9,887 of CALCJE010000049.1, read as the reverse complement.
ATTCGCCTCGAAAATGATATTATGGTTTCGGAAGAACCGGTTGACCTGATGGCCTGTATACCTTTGGAGCCGGATGAAATTGAGCGTCTCATGCGTGGTTAAAACCTGGGGAGAATCCAATTGCAGGAATCATTTTTGATTAGAAATGCCACAATCTTTCTCTTGAAATAGCTCTAGTTTAAAAGCATAAATCATTACCCTGATAAAATGAAAAAGCCTGAAATCATTGAGATTTCAGGCTTTTTTATTATTGACTGTTGCGAAATTAATCCCTGCGCCCGGTAAAAATCATAATGTAATACAACAGGGTTGCCAGCGAGGCAAGGGCTGCCACTACATAAGTGTAAGCGGCCCATTTAAGTGCATCCTGGGCTTTGGCCTGTGCTTCGTTGTTGGTAAGGCCGGTGCTGTTAAGCCATACCAGTGCGCGGCGGCTGGCGTCAATTTCAACCGGTAAGGTGACAAAACTAAACAGTGTTGTAGCTGCAAACAACACAATACCTGCCAGCAACAACTGCGGGAAAGTATTTACCAGCAACACGCCGGCCAGCAAAACCAACTGCACCCAGTTGGATGCAAAACTTACTGCTGGCACCAGGGCGCTGCGCAGTTTCAGGAAACTGTATGCCTGTGCATGCTGCACCGCATGACCGCACTCGTGGGCTGCTACAGCTGCCGCCGATATGCTCGATTTATAATATACATCCTGGCTCAGGTTCACGGTTTTGGTTTCGGGATTGTAATGGTCGGTAAGTTGCCCTTCAACCGAGATGACCTTCACGTCGTAAATACCGTTTTCGCGAAGCATCTTTTCGGCGATGTCCTTACCTGTATATCCATTTCCGATCGGAACAGCGGAGTATTTCCTGAATTTAGATTTCAACACCTGGCTTACGATCAGGCTAAGGATCATAAAACCTATAAAAATTACAATGTACATGGTTCTGGGTTTTAAAGTATGCTTTAAACTGTACAAATCTCCTGCCACAGCATTTTTTGCGACAAACTGGCAGAGAGGCGGGGGTAAAAGTGAATAGTGCCCTTCGCCTGCACTCAGGGTGACAGTGAATAGTGAAGAGTGAAAAGTGAAAAGAAAAGGGTTGACACGTAAATAGAGGTCTGGTGTTATACAGGCTATTTAAATGTTCAAACGCTCAGGCGTTCAAATGTTCAGTTGTTCAGTTGTACTACTGTTCTACTGTTCAATTGTTCTACTGTTCAGCGAAAATACACCAGGTACCGACCAGTTAAATCGGGTTTACCTTTGATGCTTAAGAATCCAATAATCTGACAAATTCACCTCCGAATGAAAGCCGGGCAGCCAGGTTTGAAACATTTCAAACATTTCAAACTCTTCAAACCCTCCAACCTTCCAACCCCATGTCTCCATCAAATAAGCCTGATAAGCTTAAAACCAGCCTATGCACCCGAAATTTTCAGGTCATCGTCGCCACTGAGCGGAACAATATTGTCGTTGTGCCAGCTGGCATACATGGTATAGCTTCGGGCAATACGATTCACCTGGCCTTCGAGCAATGCTTTATCAATTGATTTTATTTTCTTGGCAGGCACTCCGGCATATACACTGCCTGATTCAACCAGGGTACCCTGCGAAACCACAGCGCCGGCGGCAATTATGGAGTTGCTTTCAACCACAACACCATCCATCACAATGGATCCCATACCGATAAGCACGTTATCGTGAATGGTGCACCCGTGCACAATGGCCGAGTGGGCGATGGAAACGTTGTTGCCTATACTTACCGGGTGTTTCTGGTAGGTGCAGTGTATCACAGCACCATCCTGTATGTTTACGTTATTCCCGATGCGGATGGAATGTACATCGCCGCGGATCACAGTGTTGAACCATACGCTGCAGTTGTCGCCCATAACAACATCGCCAACAATGGTGGCGTTTTCGGCTATAAACGTATTTTCGCCTATAACCGGGCTTATTCCTTTTATTGGATATATGAGTGGCATGTTTTTTTATTTACGATTTACGATTTAAGAATGACGATTGAACATGTACTTCTGTCTTCTGTCTTCCATCTTCCAACCTCTAACCTTACATCTTACATCTTACAACTTACATCTTACCCCTAACCTCAGCAGTTTGTCAACCATCCCACCCCTAATACTCAGGGCTAAAAGCATTGGTTTCGTTTTCACTTACTTTCGGGTAATCGATGGAGAAGTGCAAACCCCGGCTTTCCTTACGTTCAATAGCCATTTTAACAATTAAAGTTGCTACTTTGATCAGGTTACGCACTTCACAGATTTTATCGATCAGCACTGATTTTTTATAGAGCTCTTCGGTTTCGCGCTCGAGTGTGCTTAACCTGTCGGCTGCTCTGCGCAAACGGAGGTTGGAGCGCACTATGCCCACGTAGTTGGTCATAATTCCCTGCAACTCCCGCATGGTTTGGGTAATAAGTACCATTTCTTCATTCATCACGGTGCCTTCGGCATTCCAGTCGGGGATATCGGTACACAATGAAATACGATTTAATTTTTCGGAAGCATCGATGCAGGAGCGGTGCGAATACACCAGTGATTCGAGCAGTGAATTGCTTGCAAGCCTGTTGGCCCCGTGAAGCCCGGTGGATGAACACTCACCTGAAGCGTAAAGGTTGATGATGGAACTGCGTCCCCATTCGTCAACTTTAATGCCCCCGCATGTATAGTGTGCTGCCGGGACCACGGGTATCATTTCCCTCGTCATATCAATACCTATACTCAGGCATTTGGCATATACCCCGGGGAAATGATCGATAAGTTTATTGCGGTCGAGGTGGCGGCAATCGAGGTACAGGTGGTCTTCGCCACTTATTTTCAGTTCGTTGTCGATGGCGCGGGCTACAATGTCACGCGGGGCAAGCGAAAGACGTTTATCATACTTATGCATAAACTCGTTGCCTTTGCGGTCCTTCAGTATACCCCCAAATCCACGTAATGCTTCGGTGATGAGGAACGAAGGCTTTTCGGCAGGATTATACAGCGAAGTAGGATGGAATTGTATGAACTCCATTTTTTCGATATCGCCTTTAGCGCGGTACACCATCGCTATGCCATCGCCGGTAGCAATAGGTGGATTTGTTGTAGTGGCGTATACGTTGCCGGCCCCACCGGTAGCCATAAGGGTAACTTTTGCGAGTATGGTATCGATGCTGTTGTTGTCGCGATCGAGCACATAAGCGCCGTAACAGGTGATATCGGGCGTACGCCGGTTTACGTACATGCCCAGGTGGTGCTGGGTAATAATTTCGACCGTGAAATGGTTTTCGAGTATTTCGATGTTTTTATCCTCGCGGGCCCGTGCCAGCAGGGTTTCCTCTATTTCGAGGCCGGTCTGGTCCTTATGGTGCAGCACCCTGAATTCCGAGTGGCCCCCTTCCTTGGCAAGATCGTATTGCCCTGCCGCGTTTTTATCAAAATTCACCCCAAGTGCAATCAGTTCTTTAATCCGGTCAGGAGCTTCGGTAATGGTAATGCGCACCACGTTTTCATCGTTCAGGTCATCGCCGGCAATCAGGGTATCCTGTATGTGCTTTTCATACGTATCGGGCGTATACATAACGGTGGCTATACCCCCCTGGGCATATTTGGTGGCTGTTTCTTCAGCACTGGTTTTGGTAACAATACAAACTTTCCCAAACTTAGCTGCCTTAAGGGCAAAGCTCAGCCCGGCAATACCTGTTCCTATAACCAGGAAATCAACTTCTCGTCGCATATATTTGAAATAAGCTGCAAATTTAACAATTAAGAATGGTATTTGGCTTGTAAGGATATGTATTCATTTTTTTCTTCTTATTTTTACCTTTCATTTTTGTTCATCATTATACATGTTTTACCCTCATTTTTAAATGTATAAAGTGCCGCGATTGTATAACAGAAAACAAATAATAATTATTAGCCAATCTGGCATATTCTTTGTCTGAAGGCAGAGCAGGTATCCGATCTCAAAAAAAAATAAACCAACAAAATTATGAAGTTAACTCTTATCCTCCTTGCAGTTGCATTATCGGCCGTTTGTTCGGCTCAGCAGGCACAATCGCCCGAAACGAAAGTAAGCAATGTTACCTTATTCCTTTCGGGTGCGCAGGTTACCCGCACCGCCCAGGCCATGTTGCAACCCGGTATTACTGAACTTACTTTCTCGGGTTTGTCGCGAAACATCGACGCCAATACCATCCGCTTTAACGGCGAAGGCAATTTTACCATTATCTCCGTCAACAGCAGGATCAATTACCTGAAGGCGCAAAAAACCTTAAAAGATGAAGAATCGCTGAAAGTTAGGAAAATTCAGCTCGAAAACCAGCTCGAAGATATTGAAGCACAAAAGGCTGTGCTGGCCACCGAGGAAAACCTGCTGAAAGCCAATCAGAAAATTGGTTCAGCCGAAAAAGGGACCACCACCGCTGAGCTTAAAGCTGCAGCCGACTTTTTTAGGGCGCGGTTTACCGAATTATCGGAAAAACGGCTGGCGCTGGGCCGCAAGGAGGAACTGACGCGCGAGGAACTCAACCGGGTTAGCGATCAGTTGGGCGAGGCTTCGCGCGTTGATGTAACGCCAACCGGTGAAATTATAGTGCAGGTGATGACCAAAGAGCCGCTTTCAGCTAAGTTTAAGCTGAGCTACCTGGTACGCTCGGCTTCGTGGAAACCTGAGTTTGATCTTCGCCTCGACGATATCTCACAGCCGCTCGAATTGTCGCGCCGTGCAAAAATCAGCCAGAACTCGGGCGAGGAGTGGAAAGATGTGAAACTTACCCTATCGACCGGCAACCCAAATGAATCGGGAACGGAGCCAAAACTGATGCCATGGTATATTGGGGGGAATTACACATCTTACCTGAATCTTACCAATAAAACCGCGACCGAACCCAATCGCTCGGTTATTGAAAAGCCGGTAACCGGGACTTCTTTTCGGGGTATAGTGTCAGGGCGTGTATTTTCGGTTGACGATGGCAGTGGGATACCCGGTGTTTCAGTTATTATTAAAGGAACTTCCAACGGAGCAATGACTGATGTAAATGGAAACTATACGATTAATGCCAACATGGGAAGTATGGTTCAATTTAGTTTCGTAGGGATGAACCCGGTTACAACCGTATGCGATAACCCTGTGATCAATATCGGGATGCAGGCCAGTAGCCAGGCACTGGATGAGGTTGTGGTTACGGGTTATGGTATCTCGCGCGAAAACAGATCATCCGAAGCAGCCGCACCAGCATCAAGTTACAAAACTGTCAGGCAGCCGGTTAATCTTCAGGTTGAGCCTAACGACCAGTTGCAGGTCCGCTCCGTTAAAGAATATACCATTGCCATGCCTATGAGCATGCCTTCGGATGGGAAGGAATACAACCTGGTTATTGGTGGCGAATCGGTAAAAGCTGAATATGAATTTCATGCTACCCCAAAACTCGATCGGGATGCTTTCCTGGTGGCAAAGGTTACCAACTGGCAGGATTATGATTTGCTCGATGCCACTGCAGGGATATTTTACGAAGGTACTTTTACCGGCAAAACCCGTCTTTCGGCTTCGCTGGCAACCGATACACTCGATATATCGCTGGGTCGCGACAAATCCATTATGATTGAGCGCAAAAAAGTTAAGGATTTCACCAGCAGCCAGCTGCTGGGTTCAAACCGCACGGTGCAGCGCGCCTGGGAAATCAACCTTCGGAATAACAAAAAACAAGCGGTTACACTTGTTGTTTTCGATCAGTATCCTATAAGTAAGGAAAAAGATATTGAGGTTAGTCTGACTGATGATGGGGGTGCTAAGGTTAACAAAGAAACCGGAATACTGGAGTGGAAAATTAAACTTGAGCCAGGACAGTTAAAGAAACTAACATTTAAATACTCGGTGAAATATCCGAAGGAGAGGATTTTGTCGGTAGAGTAGTGCATTGTGCCTGGTGCTTAGTGCTAAGTGCATTGTGCATGGTTGTTTTAGCATAAAAACGTATTGTTTCCGGTTGTGGTTAAGAATTGTTAATTCCTTAATCTGGTGTTCATTTTGGAGTAATTTTGATATGACCAATACGTTGTATCCTTAAATTTAACATTATGATATCAAGTTCATCAACATTCACTAAAATTAATCTGTGGGCGCGCAATTCAATGAGCCTTAAACTTATTGTTATAGGCATTTTCGTACTGATATTGCTTATCCCTTCCGAAATGGTACAATCGCTGATACGCGAACGCGAATCTACACGTAACCAGGCTATTTCCGAGATATGGCGGACCTGGGGCGACAAACAGGTGCTGGCCGGCCCGGTAGTTAGTGTTTCCGTGATTTCCTTAAAATCACTGCCTAACGGAACGGTTGAGTCTTCTACCCGGTTTCTTCATTTTCTTCCTGAGAATCTATCGGTTTCAGGCGAGGTAGTTCCTGTAATCCGATACCGCAGCATTTACGAGGTGGTGCTCTACTCGTGCAACCTGAGCGTTAAAGGAAATTTTAGACCCCTTTTCCCGAAAGGACTTAATGTACAGCCGGCAGATATCAAGTGGGATAAAGCCTTTGTTACGTTTGGAATTTCGGATATGAAAGGCGTAAAAGAAAACATCGACCTGGCATGGAACGACTCCGTGTTTCGCATGCAGCCCGGCGTGCCTGTTCATGATATTATTAAAGGTGGTGTAAATATACCTGTGGTAATTAATCCCGATATTGAAAACAAGTTCAGTTTCAAGCTTCAGCTCAATGGAAGCAGGCTCCTGGCCTTCCTGCCGTTTGCTTCGGATATGAATGTAAATCTTACTTCTACCTGGGCCAATCCTTCCTTCGAAGGGGCTTTTATTCCTGCCGAAAAGTCTGTTACCAAAAAAGGCTTTACAGCCAAATGGAAAACACTGGAGCTAAACCGCAACTATGGGCAGTTTGGTTTCGATAACTTTATAAATGGCGCCGAAGGGGATGAACCATCCAGGCTAATGTTCGATAACGACCGCATTTCAGCCAATAACACCCTGGGCGCCTTCGGGGTTAATCTCATTATGCCTGTAGACCAGTATCAACGCACAACACGGGCTGCCAAATATGGGGTGCTGTTTGTCATTCTTACTTTTGTAACCTTCTTTTTCTTTGAGTTATTAAAGAAAAAATATGTACATCCGCTGCAATACCTGATTGTTGGATTTGCCATTATGCTTTTTTACCTGTTGCTGCTTTCTCTGGCCGAATACCTGCTTTTCGACCTGGCTTATGCCATTTCAGCAGTGGTGGTTACGCTGATGGTAATGCTTTATGCCGGGGCTATTTTCAGCAACCGCAAATATGGAATAATAGTAGGGCTGATCTTATTTATGCTGTACGCTTATTTTTACACGCTTTTGCAATTGCAATTGTACTCACTTCTGTTTGGTTCCATCGGAATGGTAGTAATGCTTTCGGTAATAATGCTGCTTACCCGGAACCTGCACAGGGAAAGGGACAGTGAAGTCATGGAAACGGAAGAATAAGTTTTTAAAATCAGAGAGCGACCTTTAGTCGCTCTCTGATTATGATAGTCCCAGCAAAACTTTCAAAGGTTCATTTCCTTCGAAAAGCATTTTAACAGGATTTTCGAGCAGTTCTTTTACCATAACCAGGAAACTGACCGATTCGCGGCCATCAATCACCCTGTGGTCGTACGAAAGCGCGATATACATCATAGGTGCTACTACTACCTGCCCGTTAACAGCAATGGGCCTTTCGATGATATTATGCATGCCCAGGATGGCACTCTGCGGAGGGTTCAGGATGGGTGTCGACATCATGGAGCCGAAAACACCACCGTTGGTAATGGTAAATGTGCCGCCAGTCATTTCGTCGAGCGTAATTTTATTATCGCGCGCCTTACCGGCAAGTTCCTTTATTTTCAGTTCGATAGCGGCAAGCGAAAGCGATTCGGCATTGCGGATCACAGGCACCACCAGCCCTTTGGGGGCGCTTACGGCTATACCTATATCCGCATATTTGTGAAACACCAGTTCGTCGCCGTCAATCATTGCATTTACCTGCGGGAATTTGGCCAGCGCTATAGTTACGGCTTTGGTAAAAAACGACATAAACCCGATACCCACGCCAAACTGCTCTTTGAACTTTTCGTTGTGTTGTTTTTTCAGGTTCATGATGGCGCTCATGTTCACCTCGTTAAATGTGGTGAGCATGGCAGTTTCGTTTTTAACGCTTACCAGTCGCTCTGCAAGTTTTAAGCGCAGTGTCGACAGTTTTTTCCGTTCCTGCTCACGCGCAGTGGTTGCTGCCTGCGGCTGGTAGGCCGGCGCCTGCTGCGGTTTGCCTTCGCTGGCGTTCAGCACATCCTGCCGGGTAATGCGTGGATGACCGAGCTGCTCAAGCACTTCGCGGCCGGTTAGTTGCTTTTCCTCCATTATTTTGCGGGCAAGCGGTGTAATCTTAATGCCCGGTTCATCTGCTGTTGTCGGGTTTTCCGGCTGAACAGTCATTGGTTCCGGTTTCACCGGTTCAGGTTTTTCCTTTACTTCGGCCTGCTGCGCAGCAGGAGCGGCGGCAGCGCTGTCGATGCGGGCAATCACCGTGCCTACACTTACAGTTTCGCCTGCTTCAATTAAAATGGTAACTGTTCCTGCGGCTTCGGCATTCACGGTTAGTGTGGCCTTGTCCGAATCAATTTCAGCAATCTCGGTATCCTTAGCCACATAGTCGCCGTTTTTCACCAGCCAGTTGGCTATCTGAACTTCGGTAATCGATTCGCCCGGGGTCGGCGCTTTTATTTCTAAAATCATATTTTTTATTTTCTTTAATTCAAAATACCTTGCCGTTTTATTTGCACTGCATTCTGTATTCTATAACAAACTTTTTCACCCTCACTTTATCTTAATCCTTACATCTTACATCTTACATCTTACACCTTACACCTTATACCTTACATCTTATACCTTACACCTTTCTCATCACATCTTCCATTCCTTAGGAGCACAGAGCATTTTGCAGGTTTTATTCCGGTTTTCGCAGGTGCAGTCGCCAAAGGCTTTATCGATTATTTTTGCCTGTCGCAGCACATGTAGTTTTGGCGAACCGGTTGCGGGGCTTCCGCTTTCGGGGCGGGCCACCAGCAACAGTTTTACACCTTTAAAGTGTCTGAGTACAAACGACCATGCGCCCATATTTGCCGGTTCTTCCTGCACCCATGCAAAGGTAGTTGCATTGGGATATCGTTTAATTATTTCGTGCAACTGTAGTAATGGGAACGGGTAAAGCTGTTCTACCCGCACAAAGGCAATATTATTGTGGCCGCGTTTTCGCCGTTCGGCTATCAGGTCGTAATAAACCTTGCCATTGCAGAAATTTACACGCGTAACTTCCGAAGGGTTTGCCATGTCGTCGTCAATCACTTCTTCGAAACCTCCTTTGGATAAAGCAGCCACCGGCGAAATACACTCGGGGTGCCTCAGCAGGCTCTTGGGGGTGAATACCACCAGGGGCTTACGGAAATCGCGGTGAACCTGCCGCCGCAACAAGTGGAAGAAATTAGCAGGCGTGGTGCAGTTGGCAACCTGTATGTTGTTTTCGGCGCATTGCTGCAGGAAACGTTCCATGCGGGCGCTAGAGTGCTCAGGTCCTTGTCCTTCATACCCATGGGGCAGTAACATCACCAGCGAGTTCATCACCCGCCACTTTTCTTCGGCACTTACCAGGTACTGGTCAATCACTATCTGTGCGCCGTTCATAAAATCACCAAACTGTGCTTCCCATACGGTAAGTGAGAAGGGTGAGGCCAGCGAATAGCCATATTCAAACCCAAGAACTCCGTACTCCGATAGCAGGGAGTTGTAAATATAAAAAGGAGCCTGGCTGGCGCTGATGTTTTGAAGCGGGGTATATTTTTCTTCCGAATCCTCCATGGTGA
>CALCJE010000048.1 GCA_937965665.1 uncultured Bacteroidales bacterium | reverse complement strand
GATTTTCGGGTTTGGCAAATGTAGATGAAAGTACCAGCTGGCAGGCATTGGGCTGTGCATAAATCCGCATTTGCTCCGGGAAGCTGACCCCTTCGATACCAACGTTACCGTATACGAACGACAAATTATCGATCCACATGTGGGTGCCGGTATGATCGAGCCCGTCAAGCGGGCTCGAATTCAGGAAAAGGATGTTCATGGTATCAGGGACGAGGGGTTTATGATATCGCAGCGGGATTTCGAAATAGGTCCAGGTATTCAGTATAACATTGGTGTCGATCAGCCCGTAGCCTATGGTGTCGCGTGTGCCGTTCGCCCAGCGGGTTAATCCCCAGCCCAGGGCACACTGGTCGTTGTTGGCCGGGTAATATTTATAATAACCCGTGAGTCTTTCGGGGGTTACGGCGAAAGGGATTCCTCCGGTTACCGAAGCTGTTTGCGCAGCCACATTGATATTTAATTTCCCTAAAGTTAGTAAACCCGGCAGTCTGTATGTGCCGCTAAACGGGATATTTATGCTCAGCACCGAGAGTTTCACCGACGCATTTCCTTGCTGTGGATCGGCATTTTCTTTGGTAACGGCATTAAAAGTACCTATCAAAGGGATCGACTGGTTTGAGGTTGCCCAATTGTCTGGTTTGTTGTTGGTCCAGTTTTCGAAACCGGCATTCGGAATTTGTTGTGCCGGACTATGAATAGTGAAAGCAAAAATAAAACCAAGTGCGTAAAAATATTTTTTCATAACCAGGAAATTAGTGATGGAAACAGAAAAGAGCCGAAATGTTAAACCCCTGGTTGATTAACAGTTTCAAAATAAAAATGTTTTTTGATGTTACCTGAAATACTGATAGTTTAAACCTTTAATAATAAAATGCAACACTTAGGTGACAACCCTGTAAGCAGGATTCTGTTCCTTCGGGCCTGTTGCCGACCTTCCGGCTTCCATCATTTATCTGGGACCAGCATCACTGTTGGCCTCTATCGACCTACCCCCCGGGCATCGGGCGAGCAACCCTTACAGCAACCGCCGGGGCGGCGCTACTCCCGGTATATTTGGTCTTTCAACCCATAAGGTTTACCCTCATGCTGCATTGCTGCAACAAGGCGTGGGCTCTTACCCCGCGTTTTCACCCTTATCCCGAAACATCGGGACGGTATATTTTCTGTGGCACTTGCTGTTCCCACGGTGTTCAGCCGCAGGACCTTCCCGTTAGGAAGTATGGCGCTCTGTGTTGTCCTGACTTTCCTTACCCGCGGACATGCCGGGATACGATAGAACAGGTTGTCACCATGGCAAAGGTACGAAAAATTATGGACTGGCGGGCTTTTATGTTTTGCCCGGAGTATCAGCCAGCCATCCAATCCAGCAGGATTAAGATTTCCCCGGGAATATCTCAGAACCAGCACACCTCTGGATCAGGCAACCAGGTTCCGGGCGACAACACGAAATTGTAACTCTGTAACCTTGTAACATTGAAACTTTGTAATCCTGAACCATTGAAACAGAACAAGTCTTCATCCTATATCCCCGGTTTCAACCTGGCATATCTCACCTCATCCCAAAGTTTGCCTTGTTTCATCACCGATTTGCGAAAAATCCCTTCCTTCACAAAACCACATTTCTCAAGTACCCGCTGCGATGCGAGGTTATACTCGAATACACCGGTTTGTATGCGTACAAGGCCCAGGGTGTTGAATCCATATTCGGTTATCAGGTTCACTGACCTGGTAACAATGCCTTTATTCCAGTATGGTTCGCCAATAAAGTAGCCTATTTCAGCCGACATGCGGTAAATATCGGTGCAGGGTAGCAGCGAAATGTTGCCCACATACTCGTTGTTATACTCAATGCCAAAAAAGGTCACCGGGTACTGGTTGCTGAAAGCAGCCAGAAATTTTTCAGCATCAGCCAGGGTATATGGATTCGGGAAACCATCGCGCAGGTTACGGCTTATTTTTTCATTGTTGGCCAATTCTGCCAGCCTGGTTGCATCTGTTAGTCGCAGCGGACGAAGCGTAATGTCACCTGTAGTCAGTTTCATATCCAAAAAATGAGAAGAGTTAATTCCTAAACCTGATGATTAACAAAACATCCCGACAATGATTTATCGGGCTTTGATATCAATGATTCACAGTGAAATGCCTTTTGTAAACATCTTTTTCAGCCGGCTGGTAAATTTCTTAAACCTGTAGGCAGGGGTTTGCACCGGATCTGGTAACGGACCTTCATATGGCTTTCCCATCCGAAGGTAAAAATCGTAAAACATGTTGGCTGTAATTCCCCATTTGTTCAGGAATACATGGTTGCCGGTTTTAACCATGCTGTTTTTATGCTGCCTGGTTGAATATTCCAGAAAATGGTACACCCTGCTTCCGGATACTCCTTTAAAGATTCTGACTCCAATCTGCCAGAGTTTTAGCGAAAAATCAGGATCGGAATAAAAGCCCGGAAAGAACTCCACGCTGTAACCTCCCACGGCATTCCATGTATCTCGATGTACCAGGCAGGGGGGCCATGATGCTCCATTCCAGTCGTGCATGGAAAGGTTTTGAAAATTATCGAGCAAGTCCTGTTCCCTGAAATCGGAAGGTGAGGTGCCAAACGAATACGGGGCTATTGCACATTTTTTACCTGCGTCAAATGGCTCGATGGCTGTAGCTGAGAGATAAAAAAGCTTGTCGGGCATTTGCTGAACTTCCTCCCACAGATATCTGTCCCATTCAGGACAAACGTACATATCATCGTTCAGGTAAAGGATGTAATCTGTTTTTGCAAGCGCCGCAGCCGCGTTAACAGCATAGCACACCCCGATATTTATTTCGCTGAAGGTATAATCAAGCTGTTGTTCGTCGGCCCACAACCGGGTTCCGTCATTTCCTTCGTTGATGTGAAGTATGAGCTGGTGCCTGTAACTGCTGTTCTTCAGGATACTGTCAACGCAAAGCCTGAGCATCCCGAGGTTGTTCCATGTTGGGATTACAATCGAAAACAGGGGCGGCTCAACACATTGAAATGTTTTACTTACATACGATACAGGACCTTTTGGTTTCAAGGTGTGAAAGATTGGTTGCCGTAAAATTAATAATAAATGTTGTTAAAGTGCATACACGTGCTTCAAGCCGGAAATGAGCCGTTAATTTCCCCGATTTGAAACCGGTTTTTATTGAAGCAACCAGCTATTATTTATTAATGTGCAGGATCAGCTCAATAGCACCATTGCCATATTTTGCAAATGAGGCATTGCGGAATTCTATATCGTCGTATTCGCTGATTCGTTTTATGATTGCCTGTTTCAGCGTTCCGTTACCAATGCCGTGAATAAACACAACACTGGTATAGCCAAAAGCAATGGCGCTGCTGAGTAACCGCTCGAAAAGCCCGATCTGTATGGTGAGTATTTCGTGTGGCGACAGGTTTGAGTAATCCTGCCGGATAGCAGATATGTGGAGGTCCACAACGGCTTCATTGGCAGCGGTGCGGTACTGGTCAATGGCTGTTTCGGGCCTGAATCGCTCAGCCGAAGCAGGGAGCGGTTCGCGGTTTTCCTTCTCGTTAAGCACATGTTCATAAGTGCTGAGTACCCGGTTGAACTCGCACACTGTATACAAAATGGCTTGCTGTCCTGCCAGGAAACGGGTCTCGTGGTAGCTTCCCTCCTGGTAAAATACAGAGCCTTTGATCCTGAATGTTGCGCTAACCGGCATCAGCACTTTTTCGTTTTCGTCCGAAAAGAAAAGCACCTGTATTACACCGTTCGACCACATTCCTATATCTTCGCGGACAATACTTTCTATTACCAGTTTCGATTCAGGGGAAACTGAACCGTAGTCGATGCCCGAAAAACTCCCGTCGCTGTTTTTAAGCATGAAAGAATAAAGGATGTCGCTGGTGGTATTGTTAACCAGGTAAACGTCAATTTTACCTGTCAAAAGGCGTTGCTGGTCCTGCGGAACCCATGCAAGGTAAACGCCCGAAGGCATGGAGGCAGCGTTTCCGCGATGAACGATCCGTGTAATTCTTTCGGTTTCCGGTTCCTCAACTTCAGGTTGTATAACAGGCGTAGCCCCGGTCAGCTTTTCGTTTTTGTTCAGAAATAAATCGCCCGAGGCGCCTGCCGGTTCAATGGCTACCAGCTCGCTGATCAGTGTCGGAATCTCGAATCCATCAGCTATTGCTACCGAAACCATGGCTGCATTTATTTCTTTTACTACAATTCCTCCACCTGTGGTGTTGAGGAACCTCACTTTATCTCCGGGTTTAAATTTCATCAGGTAATCTAATTATTCGTATTTCTGCCAACTAAAACCATTACTGGCTGGTTTTGATATTTAATATCGGGCTGGTTCATTCATTTCCTAAAAGGGGGGCAAAGATACAAACAATTTAATCATGGATTTAAAGTGGTTTGTACCTGTTTCAGGCAACCTGCTGAACGCTTTTCATAGCAAGTGGAAAAAGAACTTACATTCCCGGAGTTTTAAATTATTGGTATCCGGTACAAGGAAAAAGTGCTGTGGTAAAAATTTGTAAATTAACCCGTTGTTGACGATGATTTTATACCTGCTAACACATAGATTAATTGTACATTTGTGACCGGTATTAACATCATGGATTATGAAACGGATATTATTTATTGCTGGTTTTCTATGTGCTGTACTATGTCTGCATTCATGTAAAGAAAATGAGACAAAGTATGGGCCTGTTGTTTTTGTTTTCGAACACCAGGTGAACGGAACGGATCTGCAGAAAGGTGAAATGAAATACACAAACCTTGCGGGGAATGTGTATGAAGTAGATGAACTGCAGTATTTTATCTCGGATATTACGCTCAAAAAATCATCCGGACAACTGGTTTCCATTACTTCCGACAGTGCTATTCATTACATCGACCTGGCAATTCCTGCCTCACTTACCTGGAATCCGGCTGATCAGATTCCTGTTGATACGTACGACAGCATTTCATTTATATTCGGGATATGTGAATCGAAAAATAAAACCGGGTTGTTTGTCAATCCGCCCCAGCGCGATATGTTCTGGCCCGATATGATGGGCGGTGGTTATCATTACATGAAAATGAATGGTAAATGGAAGGCCCCGGGTGATGTTATAAAGCCATTCAATTTTCACCTTGGTATCGGGATGGGTGAAATGGGCGTGTTTTATCAAAACTATTTCACGATTACGCTGCCGCTGAAATTTGTCGCCGGCGAAGCGCCCAATGTTTTCAACATCACCATGAATATTGAAAAATGGTTCGAATCGCCAAATCTTTGGGATTGGAATGTAATTGGCGGACAAATCATGCAGAACCAGCCAGCTATGCATAAAGCCTGCGAAAATGGGGTACATGTTTTTAAAGCCAGGCATCATGCCTCGCCATTGATTGATAATGGCTGACGGATTCAATGATTATCCGCGTCAGCTCAAATTAAACCAGAATTCAAGAGGTTAAACCCGAAAAAATTAACTGTGACCAACCGGAAAATAAAGCAGGTTTTCATTTCTGTTGCCATCGTCATTTCACTGGCAATACTGTTGCAATATTCAGCATGCAGGCCTGATGATGAACCCGTTTATTCGCCAACTCCTTACGAAATAAAGGTTCCGAAGTTTTTTCCTACCCGGATGAATATCCCTGCCGATAACCCGATGACCGTTGAGGGAATTGAACTGGGACGCTACCTGTTTTACGACGGGCGCTTATCGGGCAATACCGAACCCGGCAAAATGATGAGTTGTGGTACCTGCCACCTGCAATCGCGTTCCTTCGAATGCGGTATCGACCATCCCCGGTTTACCGGAGGCCATCCTTCAGGGATAACGGGTATTGAAACGCCCCATGTTATGTTGCCGTTGATTAACCTGGTGTGGAACGAATCCGGCTATTTCTGGTCGGGTATTGTTTCGGGCAACAACCCGAATGCAACACAGCGCACAATTGAGGATATTGTTCGCATGGGCGTGGTTGCTCCTCACGAAATGGCAGGCGATACCAATAAGACCAGGGTTTTAATTCAGAGCATTCCCGGTTATGCTGAACTTTTCGAAAAAGCCTTTGGCAGCCGCACGGTTACTTTCAGGAATATAAGCAAAGCTGTGGCTCAGTTTGTACGCACACTCATTTCGTCCGATTCGAAATTTGATAAATATATGCGGGGTGAAGTGCAACTCAGTTCACAGGAACTGAATGGATACGTACTTTTTATGACCGAGGACGGGGCTGATTGTTTCCATTGCCATGGAGGATCGGGCAATCCGCTTTTTACCACCAACCTTTTCTATAACAACGGCAAGGACGAGGTTTTTAATGATCCCCGCGACCGGTTTTCAGTAACCGGTGATTCGATGGACCTCGGTGCTTATAAGGCTACCACGCTGCGCAATATCGAACTTACCGGTCCATATATGCACGATGGCAGGTTTAAAACCCTTGAACAGGTTATTGATTTTTATTCACAGGGCATTGTTTGGTCACCCAATGTTCACCCGCTGATGCATCATGCCTACGATGGCGGAATTCAACTTACCCCTGAAGAAAAAAAGGACCTGGTTGCTTTCATTAAAACACTGAGGGATGAATCATTCCTTACAAACCCTGCATTTGCAGCTCCTGCTAAATTACCCGATGGATCGGCAGTTCAATACTAAATACTCGCCAAATGGTGCACTGGGGGTGCCTGCAAATCAGCATGTAGTTTTACAACGACCGGCCTTCGAAAACAACGGATTGTCCCAGTGGAACCAGTTTGCCCACATAGTTTACCTTGCTGGCCAATGAATTGCCGCTGATGGTTCCCTTGGCATTTCCATTGGTGGGCAGGTAAAGCAACACGTTATAGGTGACACTGGCAGCTGACACATTGAAACGGATACTTATAATTTTTTTCTTGTCGTTGCGATCCATTTTCCAGTTGTTAATAGTGCCCCTGGCAGTGAGACCCCCAACCCCATTGGCGCCCATACCTGAATTTTTTCCAACCTGTAGAGTCGACCGGGTTGAATCAACAAGAATAAAGTTCAATACATTGGTAACCGGATTCTGTATTCCCGACGCATCGGTTAAGAAATCGGCTTCAAGAACAAACTGCATGGTTTCGACCAAAGCGATGTTTTTTTGATACTGTTGCTCGAGTAAAGCTTTCTTTTGTTCCTTTTTCGATTTCTGGTCATTTGCATTGTCTTGTGCAAATAAACTTCCTGCAAAAAGCAGGGCAACCATAAGGCTGAAAAATGTTTTCATAGTTTTGGCTTTTGGGTGACTACATATTGATCAATGATGGTTGGGAATTTCTTTTAAACGCTTCGACGGGTTTGCTTGTGCAGGCTTTGATTCTGCCGCATAAATAGTTTACGAGAAAGTAATTGCCGAAGGACAGGCTGAATTTTTATAAATTTGAGTAAAATTTCAGTGAGGCAGTAGGGTAAAAATTAATCAAAAATCTCTCCAAAATGAAAGATATTTTAAAGTTTATTTTTTCATTGATCATGATTTTTAGCCTGACGACCTGTGCCAAAAAGGAACCCAGGAGGCCCAATATCCTGTTCCTGCTGGCCGACGACTGGAGTTATCCGTATGCAAGCCTGTATGGCGAATCCAATGTGCCTACCCCGAATATTGAGAAACTGGCAAAGCAAGGTGTGGTTTTCCCGAATGCATATTGTTCGGCACCATCGTGTACGCCTTCGAGGGCAAGTATACTTACCGGGCGATACCCGCACTACCTGGCTGAAGGCGTAAACTTATGCGGAAGGCTCGATGTTAAGATTCCTACCTACGTTCAATTGCTGCGCGAAAACGGGTATGCAGTTGCATTCGACCGAAAAGGCTGGGCGCCTGGCGATTTTACAAAGATGGGGTATACTGAAAATCCGTGCGGGGAAAATGTCGAATTTTCGAAATTCCTGGCCGGGCTTCCGGCTGAAAAGCCATTCTTTTTCTGGTTCGGGACCTATGATCCCCACCGGCCTTTCGGCAAGGATGCAGGTAGAAAAGCAGGTATCGATATTTCAAAGATAAAAGTTCCGGGCTTTTTACCGGATACTCCTGAGATCAGAACTGACCTGGCAGATTATTTTTCAGAAATCATGCATTTCGATACGGAAGCCGGCGATCTGCTTGAAATCCTGAGAAAAGCTGGCAGGCTTGATAATACAATTATTATTATAGCTTCCGATAACGGGATGCCGTTTCCGCATGCCAAAGCGAACCTGTATGATTATGGTACGCGTGTTCCTTTAATCATAAGCGGCTTCCCGAAATTCGACCAGAATAACCTGAATGCTTCATTTGTAAACCTGGTAGATCTGATGCCCACCTTCCTCGACCTGGCCGGTATAAAGAACCAACCGGCTATGGATGGCAAAAGCCTTCTGCCAGTATTAAGAGGAGAAACCACCACACATCGGGATGAGGTTTTTCTCGAACGTGAACGCCACTGCCTGTGCCGTGCCGAACTGGACTATGGAGCCGGTTACCCGATGCGGGCCATTCGTACTTCGAGGTTTTTATACATCTGTAATTTCAGGCCTGAGCGTAACCCGGCCGGCGATGAATCAATTCCCGGAACACCTTCAATTTATGGCGATGTTGATGGAGGCCTGACCAAAATGTACCTGCTCGATCACAGGAATGAGCCTTCAATTGAGCCGTATTTCAGGCTGGCATTTGGGAAACGACCCGCGGAAGAACTGTATGATATTAAAACTGATCCTTACAACCTCCATAATCTTGCCGGAGCAGAGCCATACAAAGACATCAAGACCAAGCTGAGCAAACGCCTCGATGCCTGGATGAAAACTTCGAAGGATCCGCGTACAGATGGGAAAGGCGATGAAATTGACAGGTACGAATCTACCACCCATGCATGGATTACCAGGGATGGCATTGTTTTTTGGGATAAGTAGCCGAAACAAATCCGGCTTCCTGCTGAGACGCAGCCTGGTTGCAGTTCCTCACTGGATTATTTATCGTAGGCAATTGTTTTGAGCACTGTTTCCGATTGTGTGCCATCGGTTGTAACAATGTAAACATAGGCTGTATCAATATAACCCCACTGGTAGGCTTTGAATGAAAACTTTTCAGGCCTTAGTGTAGATTTTTTATAGGTTTTAGCCTTGTATTCCGACATACTCGTATGGTTCCGCTGGTAATAAACTTCAGCGATACTATTCAGCAAATCATCATCTCCTTCGAGGTAATATATATATGCGAACGAGTCTCCCATTTTATCAGCACGATCAATTTTTACATGTAAGGTAAGCAAACCCAGGATATCGTTGGCACCGGGTTTTACTACGTTTTGCTGAACCACGGCATTGGGCATAACCGATTGATTTGCGATATTCTGCTGCATTACCTGCTGTTCGGTACCGGTCACGGGTATTTCAATCTGTACTGCCTGCTGAAGAATATCCTGGTTGACTGCTTCCATGTTATTTGTTTGTATCGCTTGGTTTGTTGATGTATTGATCTGATTTAAAGGTTGATTTGTGTTTACAGGTGAATATGCCCGCGTTGACAACTTCAGGTGATATTGCTTTTCCATCCATTGGTTAAACTGTTTTTCGATGCTGTCCACAGGTTGGCCCAGTGCTTTTTCGAAGAGTTCGATATCTTTCCTGAGAAAGTCTTCATTTTCGCTGGTAAACTGGTTGCGGTTTTTAAATGATGCAACCACCTCGGGTAACTTGCCAAGTTCCTGGCAATACAACATGAGATGTTTGCCATAGGCATAATTAATGGCGCCCTGGCATTGATCGTTGGTTTCGAGCCCGTTAAACTGATCCCAGTTAAAGTTCAGGAAATCGCGTAATTGGGGGATTTTATCTTTCATATTCCACCTGGCATTCCGCAGCACATCGGTTCTCCAGTTTTCGAGATCACCTTTCAGTTCGTTCCCTTTCCATTGGCTGGGTTCATACACCGAAGCAATACCTTCATCCAGCCAGGGCGAAACATCGCCTACATCAGTGCGTATCATCAGGTGGAACAGTTCGTGACACAAGGTGCCGATATGAGTTAAATCGCTGATGCCCAGAAGGCTTAAATCGCCAAGGTTTGAATAGCCAATATTCGCATCTGGTATTTTTATGCCGTGCACACGTATGGCGGTCTGGCGTAGTATGGTTTTGTCGGGCAGAAGGTAAACAGCAAGTAATTTATCGGGAGGTCGCAGGTTATAGTATTTGCTGAAAAATGAATATGTGCGTTCGAGTAAATTACTGGTTCTGGCTGCCTGTTCTTTATTCAGAACATTGTTCCCGTAAGTGATCAGCAAAAATCGCCCCGACACGGAAACGTGGTAATTGCTGTTGAGAAGGGTTTTGTATTTCTGGATGGCTTCGGCACTTTTATCCACGTCAAAAATCCTTGATTCGAACTCGGAGGCTGATTTGGGTTGCACGACTGATACCGGTTGCGGGGGCGTTTTGCAATTGTAAATCGGGCCTGATTTTCCCATTACCCCGCTTGTAGGCAGATTTGCCAAACTGAGCAGGCTTTTGTCAGGCATGGCTACCCCTGTTTTAATTACAACAGTTGTTGATTGTCCTGTATTGCAGCTGCCCATTTCAGCCAGCAGGAATTTTCGTATGTCGTTGTTTACATTTGGGTATTTTAAACTTGAGTTGAACCATTCGATGGCATTCTGCGGTTTTCCCAATCCACAATTAGCTTTGGCAATATAATAATCCACCAGCCAGATTTTGCCATAAACTTCCTTGCGTACCGTATGCGCATCAATAAGCAGTTGTTTATACTTTTTATCTTTTATCAGGTTGTAAAAATGGTCTTTGTCGATGCTTTTCTGGGCGTAACTGCCCAGGCTGGCATAGGCTATCAGCAGCAAAAATAGGGTTCGCATATCGATGGATTTAATGAAAATAAAGTGATGCCGTTACAAATGCCATTTGCAGGTCACGATGGAATGAAAAGGCCTAACATAAGGTTACTGGCTGAAGAAATCAATACCAGCGGCCGGTTACGGTTTTGCCCTGAGAAGACTGTCGACGAGCGCGCTGCTGGTGCTGTTGTTTTCACCGGGTGTTGTGGCCGGCAAACCTTTATCCACTGAATTCACCTGTATGTTGTACGAATTCAGGAACAGGGGTTGATCTTTCAGTTCAATTACAGCATGCTGCAGTATGGTGGAAAGCATCAATACCGTACCGAGCACTCCAAAAATGATACCCGGCGAAGAAGATACAATCTTCAGTTTCATCTGGTCGCCCACGGCGCCTTCTATATCAGAGGAACTTTCCTGGAGTTTACCGATAATGAATACTGCACCGACGATTGCAAGTATCATTCCTGTGAAAAATCCCAGGTACTTGGTAAAAATGCGGGAGGCCAACAGCAATCCACCCTGGTTGTAACGGCGGTCGAGGCTTTTCTCTTCCATCCTGGCCAGGGTGATCCATCGGATGTAATCCATATCGCCTTTAAGCCTGCTATCCAGGGCCGGATCCGAAGGAGCTGTCAGAATTTTCTCGACAGATGATACTGTTTTGGCATCAATCACAGCGTTGAACTGTTGCATCTGCCTGGTGGCCAGGTATATAAAAAGCAGGATTAACAGGGTGGGCATAATCACAAGCCATGGCAATAACTTATTTTGCCATTGGTTTACCTGCTTAAGCTCGTATCTGGATTTTGAAGGTTTGTCAAAAACCGGGGGAGGTATTGTCGAAGATTCTTCCATACTAATTTGTTTTTGGGTAACCCGTAATTAATGATGGAACTTATATGCAATTTAACACATATAATCATCGATTGTTCATGCGCCATTGTAAATCAGCGAATTGGATTTTGCAGATACTGTTCTTATGGAAATATGATGGGCGTATTCCGAAGGATAATCGTCAAATAATTGAAAAAAAATGGCCTTAAGCGTGAACCTAAGGCCTGTAATTCCTGATAAAATTGATTGCTTACCTTTTCGAAGGCTGTGCGTACATCTGAACGTCTTCAATGGTAATCTTCTGGTCGCAAAGTATCACCAGCCTTTCGACAACATTACGCAGCTCGCGGATATTGCCTGTCCATTTTATGGTTTTAAGTTCTTCGAGTGCTTCATCCGTAAACTGTATTGGCGGGCGACCGTTGTTCTGGCAAATTTGCTCCACAAAATAATT
>CALCJE010000047.1 GCA_937965665.1 uncultured Bacteroidales bacterium | reverse complement strand
AGGTGAAAGAAAAAAACAGTTAATCTGATAATTTGAAAATGTGGTAATGAGATAATTTGAAAATTCACTTTGCAAAATCAAGTTGTCAGCCCATTACCCCATCAACACATTATCACATTAGCGTACTAGCACATTATGCCATGCAAAAACAGATAGAAAAAGATATGGTTTCCGAAAGGATTGTACAGGTAGTTAAAACCATTTACGACCCGGAAATCCCTGTTAACATCTACGATCTCGGACTCATTTATTCAATCCGTGTCGACGACGATTTTGTAGCTCATGTTACCATGACTTTAACCGCGCCAAACTGCCCGGTGGCCGAAAGCCTGCCTATTGAAGTACACGAAGCTGTTAAAAATGTTGAAGGAGTAACCGATTCGAAAGTTACACTCACCTTTGAGCCGCCCTGGGACCGGAATATGATCAGTGAATCAGGAATGCTGGAACTGGGTTTCCTGTAAAAAATCCGGTTTAAATCTGCGCAAAGGACTAACCAAGTACGACTTTTTAATAAACTGACATTCAATGAACCGGGGCCCGAAAGGCATGTCCCGGTTCTTTTGTTAACAATCTATAACGCCAATAATAATCGGAAACCATCATCGTTTAACCAGGAAAATCTTACTTTTACACCCCCAAATTTAGGATCATGACTCCTGCCAAAGGCACATTATTATCGGATATCAATTCACCTGAAGATCTTCGCAAACTTCCGGTTGAAAAGCTTCCGCAGTTGTGCCAGGATATCCGGCAGTTTATTCTCGAAGTAATTTCGCGTAACCCGGGTCACCTGGGTGCCAGCCTGGGTGTGGTTGAGCTTACTGCTGCGATTCATTACGCGTTTAACACGCCAAATGATAAATTGATCTGGGATGTGGGTCACCAGGCATATGCCCATAAAATTCTTACCGGGCGCAAAGATATTTTTTATACAAACCGCACCTACCATGGTATTAGCGGTTTCCCCAGGATGGCCGAAAGCGAATACGATGCTTTTGGTACCGGGCATTCCTCAACCAGTATTTCGGCGGCATTAGGAATGGCTGTTGCCTCGTCCCTGCTCAACAAAAAAAACCAGCAGAGCATTGCCGTGATAGGTGATGGTTCCATGACGGCCGGAATAGCTATGGAAGCCCTAAATAATGCCGGGGTTTCAAAATCGAACCTGCTGGTAATCCTGAATGATAATGGAATTGCCATCGATAAAAATGTGGGCGGTCTTTCGAAGTACCTGACTGATATTACAACTTCGCAGGCGTATAACCGCTTTAAAGATAAGGTGTGGTGGCTTATGGGTGGTAAAACACGTTATGGCGCCAACTCGCGTGAGGTGGTAAAACAAATCGGGAATGCCGTAAAAGCCTCGCTGCTCAAAAGAAGCAATCTCTTTGAAGCTTTCGGGTTCAGGTATTTCGGGCCCGTGGATGGTCATGATGTGGTGAAACTCGTTGACCTGCTGCGTGATTTGAAAAATATTCCCGGTCCCAAATTGCTGCATGTTATTACCATAAAAGGTAAAGGATACGAAAAAGCCGAAAGGGATCAAACCCTGTTTCATGCCCCCGGTGTTTTTAACATGGCGACCGGCGAACTGAAAGAAACACAGTGTAAAAACCAACCTCCTAAATACCAGGTGGTATTTGGCAAAACCATCATTGAACTGGCTGAACAAAATCCCAGGATTGTAGGCGTAACCCCGGCCATGCCCACAGGTTGTTCGCTCAACCTGATGATGGCCAAAATGCCCGATCGGGCTTTCGATGTTGGAATTGCCGAGCAGCATGCCGTGACCTTTTCGGCTGGGATGGCTGCCAACGGCCTGGTACCGTTTTGTAATATTTATTCCAGCTTTATGCAGCGTGCTTACGATCAGCTGATTCACGATGTAGCCCTGCAAAACCTGAATGTTATTTTCTGCCTCGACAGGGGAGGACTTGTTGGCGAGGACGGCGCCACCCACCATGGCGTTTACGACCTGGCATACCTTCGCGCAATCCCGAACATGACGATTTGCTCGCCTATGAATGAGGAAGAGTTGCGTAATATGATGTACACAGCCCAACTCGGTGAGAAGGGGCCATTTGCAATACGTTATCCGCGCGGCCGGGGTGTTATGACACAATGGAAAACCCCGTTTGCTGAACTTCCGGTTGGCAAAGGACGTATGATCCGCGATGGTAAAGACCTGGCGGTGATATCGCTTGGGCATCCCGGTAATGTGGCACTCGAAGCCTGCCTTGCACTGGCTCAGCAAAATATTGAGGCTGCACTTTATGATATCCGTTTCCTGAAACCTATTGATGAAGAATTGCTGCACAGCATCTGTAAAAAGTACAACAAAATAATTACGCTCGAAGATGGTTCCATTATCGGCGGGCTGGGAAGCGCTGTTAGTGAATTTGTGAATGATAATGGGTACGCTGATGTTCAGGTTCACCGGCTGGGCATCCCCGACCGTTTTGTTGAACAGGGCACCCTCGAAGAACTGCACCACGAATGTGGCATCGACCTGGAAGGAATAGTTCAGGCGGCAGTTGAAATATGCAAAAAATAAAAAAAGCAGGATGTCAGCATCCTGCTTTTTTTATATAGCTTCATTTTGTGCTAGGGCAGATTCACGTTAAACGTAATACCATTTACCGTAACACTTGCCTTGTTGTCGCAATCTCCTTCGCCATAGTTCAGCGTACGTTTGGGTTCACCGGCGGGTGTTAGTTCAACAACACCTTTCACAAAGTTGTTGCATTTCATATTGCTGATAAGCGGCGTTGTAACCAGTGCAGTAAAAGCCTGCCCGGCAGGAGTTGTACCTGATGCAGAGCCGGTGGTCGCAAAAACATTGTCTTTATAATCCATGGTGCTTTCCCCTTCAACCATGGCTGTGTTATATGTGGCCTGGTAGGTGATGGTTCCGCCATTATTTGCCATTATGATTGACCCGTTTATGGTAACAGTCCAGTTCGGGTTTTTATCCTGGTTGTGACCTTTATAGCTTAGCGTTCTGCTACCGGTTACCTGGTTGTTGTTTACATAATACCCATCGAAAGTAGTGTTCAGGGTAGCCAGTGAATCTGAATACCCGGCATCGTAGGTGATCAGGATTTTTCCACGTCGGTTCAATCCATCTTCGCAAAAACAGTTTTCAGTGCCGAAATCAAGAACCAGTTTATTTGGCGACGAATTAAAATCGAAATATATACGCAGGCAGCTGCTGATCGGGCTCACATCGGCAGCAATTGATTTTAAAGTGCTTTTTTTATTTTCAGTAAGCACCCCCGAGGTGTATTTTCCTACATCGTTAAACATACGTTCAGCCAGTATATTGCTGTTATCAACGGCAGTGGCTTTTGTGGTATCCTGCGTGGGCTCATTTTTATTACACGATGTAATCAAACTGAAGCAGGTGGCTACGAGCAGAACTGGCAGAATAAGTTGTCTCACTTTCATAAGGTGGTGTTTTAATGGATTGTATGGTTGACATGGAAAATAACGGCCTTGTGGCAGAATTAGTATCCGGGATCAAAAGTACTGATGTTTTTATTACCTGGTTGAAAAATGAGTATTGACCTTTAAAAAGCCTTTGAGGGTGTAGTTTGCAGGTCGTGACTGATGGGCTTCCTGTTAATACAGAATTCATCAGGATTTTAAGATTACAACATTCATTGTATCAGCCGCGAAGTAAGCAGGCAAGGCGTTTAATGTAAGAAAATGTGTATCATCCTGCAGTTACTAATGTTTTTATAGGCTATTAAATATGAGGTGCACATCATAAATAGCCGAACATTCCGTTTTAAAAAATGTAGTTCTCTTCAGCTAGTGTACCCCGCCGCTTAACTGATTAAATCTTCAAAACATTGTGTATGAAAGCAAAATCATGGATTACCTTCATTCTTCCGGTAGTTGTCGGAATAGCCCTTATCCTGCTTCAATCGTGCGAAAAGCTGAAAGAAGCAACCACCTTTAAGGTGAAATATGATCTTCCGGACAGCCGCTATAAAATTGATAAATTATCATCGCTAAAAGCTGAGGTTGAATTGTTTTCGCAACCATACGATGCTATTAATGTGGATAGTATTGCAGGTTCAAGCGCTAAATTTGTGGAGCGCGTTACGCTGTATAAACTTAAGTTCTCCATCGAAACACCAGAAACGGCCAATCTCAACTGGCTGAATTCAGCACGGGTTAAAATCGCAGCAGTTGGCGGATCTCCGGTTGAAATTGCTTCGGCCCCGGTAATTAATCCGACCGATCGCACCGTCGATTTTATTGTAAAAGATACCGATCTTCTGTCAATAATTAAGGATCCTTTTATTTTAACCGTTTATGGAAATTTAAATGGAACAATCCCTGAGTTACCTATGGAAGTGGTGTTGCAAAGCGGGCTCGAACTTACGATAAGCCCCATTCAGTAACATTTGTTTTTTTTAGAAATTGCCTTTACAATCAGGCTATTTTACAAAAATAACAGGAAATAATTGGTGGAATTCTATTTTATCGGTATCCGTAGTCTGTGACTACGGATAGCTTTTGTACTATTTTTAATTTATAGTAAACTAAAGACAGCGGGGGATTGCTCCAGACGTTATCGTTTCCCAATTTCTCGTTGCTAACCTACCTTGCATGTTGACAAAGCCTGTATAAATAGCACAGAGACGGCAAAACAGACTGCTGAACGCATTTTGTTAATCGCCTCCTCCTACCTGAGAAATTAAAAACCAATAAATATTTTTGAATCATTCGATACTTTAGATATTTGTTGCCATTTCCTATTATAATAGTATTTAATACCACCATTATTTATCTTAATTACTTCATTATTAAATGTTTTATATGAAAAAAGAGAATCGTTAATTGACACCTCAATTACTAAGTTGACAACACTATTGCTTTTAACTTTATATTTTTCAGTAATAATTGGTAAATAAATTATATCTGAAGTAACAACTACTGGATCCTTGAAAAATTTAAGATAAACACTATATAAAGATGTATTTAATTGAACAAATGAAAGTGAATCACACCTTTTTATATCGTAGAAATTGTCATTGATATAAATTTCACATTTATAATCTTTTAAGTGCATCCCAGTTGGTTGTCTCAACACAATAGACAATCCGCTCTTATTCAAATTGCCATTCCATTGTTCTGATGTTTTTAATGGAACAATAGTATTTTTAATAGTACTATTTATTTCAATTCTATTGTTTTTAATCTTACACCAAGACCCTGTAGAATATTCATACACATGAAATTTTCTAAATTCATAAATATATGTTGAATCATCTTTAAACTCAAAACAATTAGGTGTTGCCGTAGAAGCATATTTGCCAACAATCTTTACACTTGTTGTGCAACAACATAATGACAATGTTATTAACACAATGGCTATTATTATCATATCGTTACTACTTTGTTGAGTTAATTGCTTTTATAACCATTTGCAACGTATACTCAGGCGGTGCATAAGGAAAATGAATTCCTTTTTCATCTGTAAAATTCAATCCAAATACCCACACATAATTAATATCACCCTTGCCCTTGCTCGCGCGCGCTTGCAGCGCGTGCGCCCTGCTTCACCACAAACTCAACAAACTTACATTTATTAATGATGGTTTATCGACATAATTAGTTGCCGAACTAAATTTATATTCCCAAGGTACATTACATAATCCATATTCAACAGGATTGTTGTGTATATAATTGAGTTTTTCCATCAGAAACTTATTACTATAAATCAGTTTAGCCTGGTTGCCATCTTGCCAGACTTTATACTTTTTAATTCGTTTCAGCTGTTTTCCGGCTGCTAAAAATCGTTGTAGCGCACGCGCTGCAAGCGCGCGAGCCGGGGCCGGGGCATCATTCAAGAATATCTTGATCCTTTTCATGGTCTGAATGTATCTCAATTTTGAGTCCTTTGCCTTTTAAAAACTTTAAAATAGTAACTCTCTTCTTAAAAGTGTAAACTGGAAATGAATTAAACGGCAATGTAGTTTTATATTTATACTTTCTAAGCAGAATCTGGATGGTTGGAATGCTACGTGTACTCATAAAATGAAAGTATTTAACAACATCTATATCATCATAAGAATGTGTATAACTCCGATTTACAACCCTAAAGAAATAAGTAATTTCAAATCTATCATCATAAAACCTATATTGATTTACAAGTAAACATAACGCAATATAGATTAATAAAAAAATTAATATATAGATAGTGATCATGGAAAATAGAGTTGATGAGATAAATATTGAAAGTATGGAGTATAGTATATAAATAAAAAAAAGCACGATCATAAAATATTGGAATTCAATTCCTGATTTAATTTTTATTTTTTTGTTCATTTTTTATTTTCCCCCAACTTCTTCTTTCATATTTTCCGTAGTTGATAAGGCATCGAATATTGTTGAAACTAATCCAAAAGGACTTGAGGCTGTCACAGAAAATGTCACTAAATCGTTAATAAAAGACCCCCCTTCAACTAATTTCTTGCTGTTGGCAACCCTTGCTCGCGCGCGCTTGCAGCGCGTGCGCCCTGCTTCACCACAAACTTAACAAACTTACATTTATTAATGATGGTTTATCGACATAATTAGTTGCCGAACTAAATTTATATTCCCAAGGTACATTACATAATCCATATTCAACAGGATTGTTGTGTATATAATTGAGTTTTTCCATCAGAAACTTATTACTATAAATCAGTTTAGCCTGGTTGCCATCTTGCCAGACTTTATACTTTTTAATTCGTTTCAGCTGTTTTCCGGCTGCTAAAAATCGTTGTAGCGCACGCGCTGCAAGCGCGCG
>CALCJE010000046.1 GCA_937965665.1 uncultured Bacteroidales bacterium | reverse complement strand
GGAGATATTGCCGGAACATTGGGTACAAGCGAAGGAGCAGTGCCGGCCTATTACCTGGCTGTCAACTTGGGACGCAATGATTTTAAAATCGGCCAATCACTCCGGATCAATGCCCGTAATGCTACAGATGCCGAACTGCCCGCATGCATTACCCTGTATGCATCGTACAATTACCGGAATATTTATGTACTCAGTTACGAAAAACTAGATAATGCACCCTTGAATGATACCCTCGAGGTTTCCTATAAGCAGTGCGTAATGGATGCCGGCAAGCAATATACAGTTTGCCTCGATACAGTGCTTGAAGATTCACGCTGTCCGACTGGCGCCGTTTGCATATGGGCCGGCGAAGCCATTGCCCGTTTCAAAATTCAGGGTAAAAACTATACACCTGTTTTTCTGACAATCAAAGAGGGCGCTGTTGAAACGGAAGATCCGGAATATTCGTTTTCATTCCTGAAATTGTCACCTTATCCATCAATTACTTATCATCCCAGGCCTGAG
This sequence comes from uncultured Bacteroidales bacterium, assembly GCA_937965665.1. Taxonomy (GTDB): domain Bacteria; phylum Bacteroidota; class Bacteroidia; order Bacteroidales; family UBA4417; genus UBA4417. Next base: position 18,733 of record CALCJE010000046.1, on the reverse strand, counting down.
GATTACACTGCCAGGGTGCTGATCAGGAAAAAATAGAGTGCGATCTTAAGCAGTTCAATAAACAGCAATATTCCTGATTTTAGAAGCTTCGCCAATCTTTAATCCTTGTCTGACTGCCTCTGTTGGCCGGGTTAATCATAATTTGTTTCTTATTTCTTATTGACAATACGTAGATATCCAATCGCTGACCGGGAAGAACTTTCATACAAGCTTTCATGAAAAAAATAAAGAAATGGTATCCGTTATGCTAATCCGGTTTTACCAGGCTCATGTTACCCTGTTGCAGGGTACATAACAATTACTTATTTTTGCTTTTGCGCTTCAATACTCATTGTACTGGTTGTTCAGCTTTCAGCTTGAAACATGCTTAATGCAGTGCGAAGCAGAAGTTATCCATTAGAAATATTAATTATCATATACCTCAACTCATGAAAAATAAATTTATGCTTGCTATGGTCGTGCTGCTTTTGTCAATGATGGCCATAAATGCTCAGCCAAAAACAAAAATCGAGTTAAAAGACAATTGGTACTACCTCAACGGTCAGAAGTTCTTTATCAAAGCCATTGGATATGAAATCGGAGCCCGCCCGGGGCAGCATCCCTACGAAGGCAACCGCGCCGAGGATCTCGACCTGCTTAAATTCGATCTCAAAGTTATTAAAGAAGGAGGTTACAATACCATCCGCACCTGGAGCCAGTTTTCGGAAGCTCAGTTAAAGCTGGTGCAGGAATCGGGACTGAAACTGATCATGGGTATTGATGTAAACCCCGAAGGTAATTATGCCGATCCTGCGTTTGTGAAAGAGTGTGTTGATAAGGTAAAAACGGTTACGGCTTACGCCAAAAAATACGATTGTATCATCACCTACCTGGTGATCAATGAACCGCAAACCAACCATATATACCAGGTTACCGGCAAAGGTTTTGTCGACCTGATGAAAACCCTGATCGATAACCTTCATAAAGAACATCCCGGTATACCGGTAACCCTTTCGGCCAATGCCATGATCAGCGACTATATGGATGAAAGCTATTTTGATGTGTATGCCTACAATTGCTACGATCATACCGAAGCCCAGACGGCAACTATGGGTTTTAAGGATTATATCGTCGGCCTCAATGCGCTCAACGGCCTGAACAAACCTTTTATCACCACCGAGTTTGGGTATTCGGTTTCGCACAAAGGCTATGGCCGCTATGGCGGGAATACCCTGGAACAGCAGGCCGACGGGCTGATTGCCAATTACCGCGACCTGATTGACGCCGGAGCCGTTGGCATGTGCCCGTTTTATTATGCTGACGGATGGTGGAAAGGCGGTGATAAAAACAGCCATGCACTCCACCAGCCCGAGGAATGGTTTGGTTTTTGGGGATACAGCGATGCCTCCGACAAATATGGCTCGCCACGCCCGGTTTGGTTTGCCATGCGCGATTATATGAAGGCGCTGATCATCAGTCCCAAAAATGTTTCGATACACACCGGCACCACCGTTCCGCTTGAACTGTATACCGATAAGGATGTAAAAAAGGTAGTGGTGAAATACCTTGATAAAGTTATTTATTCGAAAGCCATCAGCGCCGAGGGGTATTTTGCCGACCAGATCGCTATCAATCCCGCAGGTATCCAGGATATGGAGCTGGCTTTCGAATTTTACGACAAGGACAACAAGGTGATTAAAACCGAATCCCTTAATATACTGGCATCAAAAACCGCCATCGACCTGCCCAAACTCACCATCGAGGTTACCCCCGGCAAGGATTTAAACGAAGGCAAAATTGCGTGCGTTAAAAGCAGCATCGAAAACAAGGAGAATTTTAAATTGGTTGGCGACCTGAGGGTAAGCTACAATACCCACCTGGGCTGGGAAGTTGGGCCACAGGCTACCGTTCCGGTGAAAGATCAGGACGGCCAGAAAGTTATTACTACCGAAAATTTCTTCCATATCCCCGATAATAGCTGGATTGTAAATGCCTCGGCCGGTATTGCGGTACAGTATGGCAAGTTTGTATTCCGTATCCACGACCAGAAAATAATTTTCCGCGGTAACTGGGCAAAGGAAGTAGGTCGTAAATAGGCATAAACAAGGCAGGTGTAACTCCCTGAATGATTATGTTGCATGGAGTTTTGCCGCGTAGCAACCCAATGTCACAGGCGAACATTGAATTTACGCTTGCGAAAACTTTGTAATTATGGTATTGCTGCCCGGGGGAATCAACCCCGGGCAGTCTGTTTTTAGGGACACCAACTCCTAATACAAAAAATTACCGAACTTGTTCAGAGGGGCATCCCTCTGCGTCTTTGCGTCTCCGCGGTAAATGAAATCAGCCTTTCAATGGGAGCTTTTCTAAATTCTATGAACGTTTCAGCAGAAATTCAGCCAATAAAAATTTGAGACCGTCCCTTTTGCTGGCGCACATCCAAAGTTTTTATGTAAGGATTTAACTTCTGAATGCCGAACAAGGAATAGTGATTTTTGATTTTCGAAGTATCGCTCCATCATAATTTCCTTCTTTAATCTTAAATCGTTATTCCTTGTTCTTAATTCCATAGATGTTTTTCTTATGAGAATTGGAACCACTTCTCGCTGTGTGTTCCTTCCTTGTTTAGCACCGTAATCGTCTTGAAATATATCCTTTTATTTCCCCGAACAAAATCCGTAAATTTGTCGCAACAAACCGAAAGGCCAAAGCATGTATACTTTATTACGTAAAGAAATTAGCTCTTTCTTAAGTTCATTGATAGGGTACACGGTAATTATTGTGTTCCTGTTGGTAAACGGGCTGTTTCTCTGGGTTTTCCCCCAGCAGTTCAATATCCTCGATTATGGATTTGCCAGTATCGACACCTATTTTATGCTGGCGCCCTGGGTTTTCCTGTTCCTCATACCGGCCATTACCATGCGCTCTTTTGCCGAAGAGCAGCGCGCCGGAACCCTCGAAATTCTTTTCACCAAACCCGTTACTGATCTTGGGATTATCATGGCCAAGTACCTGGCTGCCGTAGTGCTGGTTCTGTTTTCGGTGCTTCCCACACTCACCTATTATATTACGGTTTATAAGCTGGGTATGCCCCCCGGTAACCTCGATGTGGGCGGTACCTGGGGCTCATATATCGGGTTGCTGTTCCTGGGGGCGGGCTTTGCAGCCATTGGTATTTTTGCTTCGGCCGTGAGCGCTAACCAGATAGTTTCTTTCCTGGTGGCGGTATTCCTGTGCGGGTTTATGTACACTGGCTTCGATTTTATTTATAACCTATCGGTATTTGGACGTTTCGGATTATTTGTCAGCCAGCTGGGCATAAGCGAGCATTATGCGAGCATGAGCCGCGGGGTTATCGATACACGCGATATATTGTATTTCCTGAGCTTAATTGCCTTGTTTCTCGTGCTCACACGCTATATTCTCGAACGCCGCAAATGGTAAAACCTGGTAAAACAAAAGATATGAAAGCCAACAACCGACATACCAGGCGTAACAGTTACCGACAGCTGGCCCTTGCGCTGGCAGTTATTGCCGTAGTAAATATATTAGGATCCCTTGCATTTTATCGGCTCGATCTTACAAGCGATAAGCGCTATACCCTGGCCCCCTCAACCCGCAAAATGCTTAAGGAGTTAAAAGGACCGGTACATTTTAAAGTATACCTCGAGGGTGATTTCCCGGCTGGATTTAAACGACTCCGGAACGAAACCCGCGAAATGCTCAACCAGTTCAGGGCATATTCAGGCAATATCGAATACGAATTTATTGACCCCACCACAGGTAAAAATCAGAAGGAACTGGAAGCTACCTATATGCAACTGGCCAAAAGCGGGCTTAATGCTACCGACCTGCAGGTAAAACAGGAGTCGGGCACCACCCGCAAACTGATATTCCCGGGTGCGCTGGTATCGTACCAGGGCAAGGAATTGCCTATGGACCTGTTGCTTACACAGGTGGGCCGTCCGCCCGACGAGGTGCTGAACAATTCGGTGCAGGCACTCGAGTTTGGGCTTATTAATGCCATACGGAAACTCAGCGTTGAGCAAAAACCCAAAATTGCCTTTATCCAAGGTCACGGCGAACTTTCACCGTTATATACCGCAAGCATTGAGGCTGCACTGAGTGAATATTATGATATCGAACATGTACGCATAAACGGGCAACTGAACGCCTTAAGCATCGAAGAAGCGGCTGTAAACAAAGTGAGTACTCCCGTGATAAGCAATAAATACAAAGCTATTGTTATCGCCAAACCCGATTCGGCATTTGCAAAAGACGAAAAGGATAAGTTTGTGATCGACCAGTTTATTATGCGCGGAGGTAAAGTACTCTGGCTCATCGACCCGGTGTATGCCACCATGGATAGTCTGCGCATGAAAGAAAATTCGGTGGCACTGGCCAACGATTTTAACCTCGACGATATGCTGTTCAATTACGGGGTAAGGCTTAATCCTACGCTGGTGGTCGATATTAATTCATTGCCCATCCCTGTAGTAGTCGATCAGAAAGGCAACCAGAAACTGATCCCCTGGCTGTTTTTTCCCGTCATCATGCCCGGATCAGAGAATCCTGTGGTGCGCAACCTGAATGCCATCAAAACCGAATTTGTCAGCAATATCGATACCGTTGAAACCCCCGGCGTGCGTAAAACCATACTGCTTACCACTTCAAGGTATTCGCGGGTGCTTAATGTGCCGGTAATCGTGAGCCTGCGGTTTCTTTACCAGGAGCCTGATGCCACTCAGTTTAACCAGCCGTACCAGCCGGTGGCAGTTTTGCTCGAAGGTGAGTTTACTTCGCTCTATCAAAACCGCATTCCGGCTGCTTTTGCTCAAACCCCCGGGCTGGCATTTGCGGATAAAAGCCCCAAAACGGCTATGATCGTGGTTTCAGATGGTGATATGATTAAAAACCAGGTGGATCAAGGTGCTCAGGGGCTTACACCCTTGCCGCTGGGTTACGACAAGTATACCGGTCAGCAGTTCGGCAATAAGGAATTTATTCTCAATGCCATGAATTATCTCTGCGATGATTCAGGCCTGATTTCGGTACGCTCACGCGAAGTAAAACTACGCAAAATGGATCCCGAACGCATCAAAGCCGAACGGGCGCAATGGCAATTGCTTAATACCCTCATCCCGGTTACCCTGGTACTTATTTTTGCTCTCGCGAGAGGATACTGGCGAAAAAGAAAATATACCGCAACATAATGCGGATATCGGATATTAGAAGTCGGATGTTGGAAGTCAGAAGTTGGAAGTCAGAAGTTGGAAGTCAGAAGTTGGAAGTCGGAAGTTGGAAGTCGGAAGTTGGAAGTCGGAAGACAGTAGTAAGAAGTCAGAAGGAAGAAGACGACTGCCTGACTGCGTCAGAAGGCAGGGAAGACGGATGATCGAAGATAGAATATTGAAGACGGGAAATCGCGAAGCGAACGACCCCTTTCGCCCATCGCCCATCGCCCCTCAGAAAAATAAAAATAATAATTTTAAACAGACGTTAAGTTTATCACATGGAGCAAATTCTAGAAAACAGTAAGGTATTGGTAACCGGCGGAGCCGGTTTTATAGGGTCGGCATTGGTGGAAACCCTGCTGGCAGCAGGCAACCAGGTGGTATGTCTCGATAACCTGTCAACAGGTAAGCTGCAAAATATAGCTGAATTCAGGGCCGACAAAAATTTCTGTTTTGTCGAAGGCGACATCCGCAACCTGGATGATTGCCGTAAAGCGGTAGCTGGATCCGAAATTGTGCTTCACCAGGCAGCGTTGGGTTCAGTACCACGTTCGGTAAAAGATCCTGTTACTTCTAACGATGTTAATGTTTCCGGTTTCCTGAATATGATTACCGCTGCCCGCGATGCTGGTGTCAAGCGTTTTGTGTATGCCTCAAGTTCGTCGGTTTACGGCGATCACCCTGCATTGCCCAAGTTAGAGGAAAATACCGGGAACCCGCTTTCGCCTTACGCGGTTACCAAAAAAGTGAATGAGCTGTACGCAAAAGTTTTCGGCGAGCTGTATGGCATGCAAACCATTGGCCTCAGGTATTTTAATGTTTTTGGCCGCCGCCAGGATCCCGATGGGCAGTATGCAGCTGTTATTCCCCGTTTTGTGAAATCACTTATTAACCACCAGGCGCCTATGATTTTTGGCGACGGCAGCCAGACCCGCGACTTTACCTATATCGATAACGTGGTTCAGGCCAACCTGCGTGCAGCAGTAGTTGTAAACCCGGAAGCTTACAATACAGCGTATAACGTAGCATTCGGCGACCGCGTTACCCTCAACCAGTTATATACTTTCCTGCGCGATGGCCTGGCGAAATTCGATTCCCGCATTGCAGCCATCGAGCCTGTTTACACGGATCCACGCCAGGGGGATATCCCACATTCGCTGGCATCAATTGATAAAACGTCGCGGCTGCTGGGTTACAATCCACTGTTTAACCTGCGACAGGGGCTTGAGCATTCAGTAAAATGGTATTGGGAGCACCTCCGTTGAGATGTGTGCTGAATACCTAACCAGATTGATTTTCTGAAACAAAACATTTGTCAAAAAGCTGTTTTGGCGTTTATTTTGTCCAAACCCTTTTGGTACCGGCTTTTTCAGGTAAATATTTTTGATATGAAAATAGGGAGGACCATTGCTGACCCTCCCTTACCATCAACCAGTTTAACCAAACCATTCTTAGAGTATGATACCAACTGTAAGGCTTAACGCTTTGGTGCGGTAATCTGTAGGTTGGTTTGCAATTTCCGAAAGACCCATGTCATAACGGAGGTCGAATCGGACTTCCTTGCCACGTATGGGAGTCTGAACTCCAATACCGAAAACAGCGCCCCAGTCGGTATTTTTACTGTCGTCAACAGGTACCAGCATTCCGCCTTCCGATGATTCCGAAATACGGGTTTGTGTATCGAGCACAAATCCGGCGTAAGGGCCTGCGTTGATAAAAAACACCGATGCTGATTTATTCAGCAACTGGTTGTTACGGTACTGAAGCAACACCGGAACCTGCATGTAGTGAAGCAGGAAATCGGTTTTGGTGGCAGTGTTCAGTTCGGTAGTTTCGTTGCAGCGGCCCTTGCGCACATAATTTACTTCGGGCTGAATGGCGAGGAAAGTGTTCACCGGGATGGTCGCAAAAAGGCCTGCGTTATACGAATAGCTTACGTTGTTATCGTTGTAAAGATCGCCCTTGGCCGAAAGTGTGGTAATGGCTGCGCCTTGTTTAAGACCAAAAGTGGTTTGGGCGAAAGTAGCCGCCGAAAAAAGCATCATTGCCGATGCAAGCATTATTGATTTACGTGTAATCATGATTTCTGATTTTTTTTTGAATTGTTTTTATTTGTTTTTTCCCTACTCATAAGGCTTTTCGGTTACGCCCCGCATCATTGTTTTGCAGCTTTTATTGTAAGTTTTCTGTTAATATTTTGTTTTAGCCGTTATCTTCGGTTGTGCTGATTATGTAAGTAAGTACGGGCCTGCCTCAATCCCTGCCTGCTGACTCTGACAGGCAAGCACAATCCCTACATTTCCTCGGCAATTCTTTTCCTGATTTCGCGGTATGGATGTGAAGCAAGTTCACTACGCAGGTGGGCTGTATAATTCACCTGGTATCCGTAGGCAAAGCAGGCTGTCAGGAAATATACCCCGGTTTGTATCCACAGCGACATGATCTCTTTCCTGGTTTCGAAGATGGTAGCTCCCAGGGAGTTCATTTTTATATACCCGAAAATAGCATTCGACGAAGGAAATATTTCACGTACGGCCAGCCATACGGGGCTGAAATTCGACAGGGGCCAGATGATCCCCGAAAGAAATAACAGGGGGATAGAAGTGAAAAGGTACAGCATCATTGAACTTTCGCGGTTTTTAAATATCACCGAAAGAGTGAGTCCCATAAAAATGCTCGAAAGGATAAAAGGAGTTATCAGTGCTGTTAATTCGGTAAGACTGGCATCCTGTCCATATCCGAACCACTCAGGAATCATACCCAGCATATATACACAAAGCAGGGCATAAATGGTGAAGTAAGCTGCCGTTTTGCCTATAACCAGGCGCAGTGTTCCCATCCTTTTGCGGTCGAGGGGCACCAGTGTTCCGAAAATATGGCGTTCGCGGGCGGTGCCGGCCATAATCCCGATGGCAATAATGAGGGTTTGCTGTATAATGAGGATCAGTGCAGCCGGTATGCCGTAGCTGGCAAAGCCCCCTGCCCGGTTAGCCATGGCATTGTCGACCATCCTGAAAGGCTCGGCTGTAATTTCGGCCTGTCGTTCGGTAAGTCCTTTATCCAGCAGGTTATTGATCTGGATGTGTTTACCTGTTTCGAGCGAAACAAAACTGGATGCGGTTACTATTGCTTTGTAATAGAGAAAAAACTCCATATCGGCATAAACCGAAACTGTTGTCTGCCGTCCCAGGGCAATATCGGAAGTGAATGTTTCCGGAATCTGTACAATGCCACGTACCTGCCGCTTTTTGAACATGTTGACAGCCTCGGCCATTGAAATACTGCTGTTTGCTACTTTCACGTCAGGGGTAGCATCCAGGTCGCGTATGTATTGCCTGCTTGCCGATGATTTTGAAAGATCAACTACGGCAATGGGCAGGTCGCGCACTACCTCCGGATAGTAGATGAAAGAGTAAAGCATAGGATAAATCAGTGGTACAGCAAATACCAGTATCATTACGCCCACATCTTTAAAAATCAGCTGGAACTCACGCATACAGATCCTGAGGGTATTGCTTATGCCTTCCCTCACCTGGCTGCCTAATGTTATTTTCGTGTTTTTCATTTCGATTCTTTTTGAATTTCATTACCTGTTACCCGCCTGCTTCATCGAGGTTGTAATGGGTAGCCCTTTTTAATGTTTATGCACTATTTCGATAAAATTCTGGTAAATCAGGGCTGATTTCAACCGGTTCAGGATGGTGAATGGCACAAACAGGAACAACATCAGGTAGAGGTACGAGATCATTGAATACCTGAGTTCGAAGCCAGCCAGAATCTGGCTCTGGAAAATGTGCATAAAATGCCTTACCGGGAAACCACTGGCCCAGTATTGAAATACAGCGGGCATTGATTCGATCGGGAAGGAAAAACCGCAAAGGGTGAGGGCCAGTATGCCGTAAAAAGCTGCCAGGTTCAGCGAGTGACGCATCATGGGCAGCAACCCGATGCAAAATACGCCTATGGCCTGGTAAGCCAGCACATAAAGCAGCGACACGAACATCAGCCACCCAATGCTGGTATGCATAGGTACCTGCAGTATTTTGTACAACACGAAATTCTGGAACATCATCACTACAAAGAAAATCACCGTATAGGGCAGTAATTTGCCTGATAATGCCACATAAATGGATTTGTTGGAATAATGAAGCCATTCGTGCGATGTTTTTTCCTTAATCTCGATGCCTATGCTATAAACCGTAATAAGCAGTATAAATAACTGCAGCATAATTGGCAGAACTATGGTGGCGATATATACCGCGTAATTTGCAGTGGGGTTAAAAAGCTGGTGCGTGCTCACCTGTACGGGTTGAACCTGGGCCATAATATAGTCCTCGGGCTGTCCCATGGTTTCGCGTTTCATTTTATTGATCCCTCCTGATAAGGTGTGAAGAATCAGGGTAAGGTCGTTTTGCATCAGTCCGCCTGCAATGAGGAAACCATTCTGGTAGTAGTAACTTACAACAGGCTGCCGCGAAGCCAGGATGTCGGCCTGCAGGTTTTTAGGTATTACCACGAAACCGTAAATATTGCCTGAACGCAATTCCGACATGGCCTCATTTTCCGATTGCAGGTATTCGGTAACCATGCTCAGGGGCGTAACATCAATGTTACGGGCAGCACGGCGCGATATGGCTGTTTGGTCGAGGTCGACAATGGCGATCGGCATTTTGGTGGGTACGCCTTCTTTAAAGAGTGACGCAAAAAATAAAATTGAAAGTATGGGAAGCACGAGTACTACAAGGATGTATAATCCCCGCGATGTCATACGGTTCACTTCGCGAATAGCTACTTGCCTGATACTTTTTATGATTGATTTCATTTTATTGGTGCTTAGTGCTTGGTGCTTGGTGCATAGTGCTTAGTGCTTTGTGCTGAGTGCTGAGTGCTTGGTGCTGAATGATTAGTGATTGTTGGCTGGGGTTTGAACTTTGTGCTGGATTTAGGTAGTCTCCTGGAAGTCAACTGACAGGCCCCATTTCAACATCTGACCTCTAACATTAGACCTCCAACCTCCAACATCTGACATCCGACCTCCAACATTTCACATCCGTAAAGCTTTATTTCAGTTTTTCATAATCCACCATCAGGCTCATACCGGGACGAAGACCTTCAATTGCAACAACAGGGCGGGCATGTACTTCGAACGACTTTACATCAAAACCGCCATTATTCTTGGTAGCCTTAAAAGTGGCATAACTGGCCATGGCTTTTATATAATCTACTTTCAGTTTCACAGTTTTGTTGCCCAGGGCGGGTATGCTTGCCTCAAGTTCCGTTCCCATTTTAATATTCGCCAGCAAGTCCTCGCGGATATTGAATACTACCCATACATCAGTGAGGTCAACAATATTCATAATAGGTGCACCCGAACCAATCAGTTCGCCCTGCTTGGGAAAAATATCCGATACTTCACCGTCAATCGGTGAGAGGAGCATGGTTTCGGAGAGATAGGACTGAACTTCGGATACAGCTCCTTTGGCGCGGTTTACCATGGCCAGTGCAGCCATTTTATCTTCATTTTCAGCGCCGTTCATTGCCATATCGTATTGCGATTTAGCGGCTTTGGCGGTGGCAACGGATGCCTGGTAATTGGCTTCGGCTTCGTCGCGTTTCTGTGCCGGTACCACACCCTCGCTGTACATGTTCTGCACACGGTTGTATGTTTTTTCGGCCAGTTTTACCCCTACTTCGGCTTTCTGCCACATTTCGTAAGCGCCTGCTATTTGCTCGGCACGTGCGCCTTTGAGTGCCTTCTGGTTCTGAGCACTGGCTGCTTCTTCAGCGGAGGTAGCCTGCAAAAGTTTTGCATTCAGTTCGGGGCTGCTGAGCAGTACCAGTGTGTCGCCTTTTTTAACGGTCATGCCCTCGGTTGCCAAAAACTTATCGATACGGCCGGGCACTTTACCCGAAACACGCACTTCGGTTGCTTCTGCCTGCCCCTGCAACATAACAGGTTCTGGTTTTAATACGATCCAGCCAATGAAACTAACTACCGCAATTACTAAAAGCAAGGTTAAAAAAGCGATCAGCATTCCTGAATGTCTTTTGTTCTGTGTTTTCATTTTGATATAATTTTTATTGTGAACTGTTTTGTGATTGGTTGAATTGATGTTTACCGGATATTGGCTTCGGTGAGGCTGCCGGTGGCTTTATAGCACTCCAGCGCCGTTTGCCTTTGTACGAAAACAGCCTGAAGGTATTCGAGTTCTGCATTCTGCATTTCGGTCTCTGTTGCCAGCCGTTCCGTAATATTTATCATACCTTCATTGTATGACTTCTGCGCGAGGTCGAGCGCCATTTTAGCCGACTGCCGCTGTTTGTCTTTGTAGGCAACCTGCGAAATTGCCGACTGGTAACTGGTCATGGCTTTGGTTTGGTTCAGTTCCAGTAATTCTTTGGCTTCGTCCCTGGCATTTTCAGCTTTTTTTACTTCGAGGGTTGCTTGTTTTACTTTCGAGGATCCCCCGGTAGGATTTAAGATTTCCCATTTAAACCCGACGCCAACCATGTAAGTGGGTCCCAGGCCGAGGTAATTCACCTTCATATCCATAGGAATTGGCGCATTCATATCAGCATCTGCTTTAAATATATTGTCATAGCGGATGGAAGCTAGCGCCTGTACTTTGGGCAGGTAATGCGATTTTTCTGATTTAAGCATGTACTTCTGTGCTTCAACGCCAGCCGAAAGAGCCCGGAGTTCTGCCCGGTTGCTGATGCTGGTGGTTGTATCGGCGTAAAGAAGCAGGTCGAGGGCAGGGACTGCATTCGCAAAGCTTTCAGCAGGTTTGCCTGTTAGTTGTGCAAGTTTTTGATGCAACAAGGTTTTCTTGCTTTCGTAATCGGCAATTTTTGCATTCAGGTTTGCATTGGCTACAGCAATACGCAGGGTATCGAATGACGTTGCCAGCCCGTTTTTTAATGCCAGCGAAGCGTATTTTTTTTCGGCGGCAAGCCGGTTAGCCGACTCGTCGAGCACCTGTTTCGATTGATTTAGCAGCGCCAGTTGATCGTAACAGGTAATTACTTCGCTTATTACATCCGACTTACATTTATCGGTCATGGCTTCCTGAGCTTTTATCTTTTCATTGATAGCCTTCGCCATATTGGGAACCTGGCCGCCACTGTAAAGTAACATTTTGGCAGTGGCATCAATGCCAAAGTAATTTCCGTACATATCGCCATCCAGTTCGTTTGTAATGGCAGGTAGAGTCATTCCCTGTTGTGCCATAAGCTGTTGTAGCTTGGTTATTTCGCCGGCCAAACCCGCCAGGCTTGGAAACATAACAGGGAAAGCCGGGTTTTTCATAAATTCCTGTAGTTTGCTTATGCCTTCAAATCCTTCAATTTCGCCCATATCTGAGTTTACTGACGAATAGGCAAACAGGTATTTGCCGCCAATTTCAACTTTTGGGATATAAGCAGAATGCACTGCTTTTTGCTGAACAGTGGATATCTGTTTCTCTATATCTTTCTCAGCTACTTTGCGATCCTTGCTTATGGAAAGGTTAATAAGCTCCTTTAACTCCGGTGACACCTGTAGTGATTGTGCATTTCCTTCGCTGCATATTATGCCCGTTGCGAAGATCAGGATCAGTGTTAGAATTCTCGTTTTCATCTTCATGGTAATTATTTTCATTTTTCTATCAGCATGGCCAGTATCGGCTTTCTTTACAATTGCAGGTTGGTTTTTTGCTCCGGAATATTGGGCAGAGCCATACTTTTTTTAGTTTTTGAATTCCCCGTTTGCATACTTTCTGTTGCCGTTTGGTTAGTTTTAAATTTCGACTATTAATTAAATCGACTATTAGAGTAGAATAGTCGAAAAATGAGCAAAAAAAATTAACGCTTCATGACCCCGTGAAATAAAATATGGATGAGATGCTCAAGCCTGCGTTCTACATCCTGCTCCTCAACTCCCCAGAACAAAGGTATTTCCATGCCCTTTAGCACTGTTACGATGGCAGTGGCTGCCAGGGCGGTGTCTTCAATTTCAAATGTTCCTTTTTCGACGCCTTCAATCAGAATTTGTTCCATCATCTGTATCTCCTCCTGGTCGTATTTTTTTCTGACCTTATCGATAAAATCAAGGTGCGAAAGATAATCGTCTTTTATGGCGCTGTAAAAATTGGCTAGTTTCTCCATGGTCCGCATCCTTACGAGTACATGCATTTTAAGCTTCTGGGCCGGACTTTCGGCTTCGCCATGTGCTTTTATCAGCTCATCTTTCATAATGGAAGCTTCTTTTTCAACCACGGCTTTAAAGATTTCCTCCTTGCTGGCAAAGTAATAGTATATGGAGCTTTTGCCTTTCCTGCTTGCAATTGCAATCTCATCCATCGTGGTTTTGCGGAACCCGAACCTCGAGAAAATGTGACGAGCCACATTAACTATCGCATCTTTAACTTCATCTTTATCAAGCATGATCCAACTTTTTATTGAAGTGATGAACTTCGTTTGAGGCTGCAAAATTAATACGTCAATACGAATTATGCAAGAAAAATCGACTAAAAAAGTCGAATGGTCGAAAAAATATTGTAAATTCAAGATATTCAGTGTTTTAAAAATTGAAAAATATTTGAAAAAATTTGATGGTCGAAAAAAGTTCAGAAAAAAAGCAAGGTTGATCGCGTAAGCAGGGCAAAAAACAGGTATGCAGGAATCATAAAAAGAATGGCATCCCTTATCAGTTTATTCCACTTCCCATATTGTTGTCGGTTTCTGTGTAGTACAAGGATGCTGATTGGGAGTATAAGGATAACCGCCGAAATTATTCCGGGTGTATATTGCCAGGTGAGTAATGCCAACAACAAGTGTGGAATGATTGAATTAAGCAATAAGGCTGCCGACAAGCCGGTGGAAATAAATAAGTATTTGCGTTGGCTTGCCGATGGCCGGGCTGCTGCCAGGTAAAGAATAACAGCCACAGCTGAAATTACGGATACTGCAACTAAAAACTGCGCACAGCTCAGGAACCGGATGTTTAAAAATGGGTTTACAGCCGGGTAGTGGCAAATGGTAAATGCTTCTTCAGCGTTGTGGATCAAAAATGCCAGCAATAACTCAGCAAACAGCCTGCGCGAGTTTTTAATGGAGGTTTGATCTGTAAATTGATTCATGCAATCAGGAGTGGTTAACAAATATACAAAACCTGATGTTTCCTCCAGGCAGCTGAAACCGATATCCTTAAAAAACAAAAGGCTCCAGTTTATTGAAGCCTTTTGTTTACCATGTTATTGCCGGCAAAACCTGGGGGGTAAGGAACAGCATGTTTAAATCCAGCCACCGAAATTATCCTCACTGGCTTACCAGTCGGGCTAAATTACACCAGCCCCTGTGCCATCATGGCTTCGGCAACTTTTACAAACCCACCGATATTAGCACCCTTTACATAGTTTATTGTTCCGTCAGCCTCCTTGCCGTATTTCTCGCAGGTACGGTGAATATTGATCATAATGGTATGCAACTCCTGGTCTACCCGTTCACGGGTCCAGTTCAACCGCATGCTGTTTTGCGACATTTCGAGCCCCGAAGTGGCTACACCGCCTGCATTAGCGGCTTTACCCGGACCGTAAAGTATTTTTGCATTAACGAATAAATCGGCAGCCTCGTTGGTCGATGGCATATTGGCGCCTTCCGAAACCACGAAACAACCGTTGGCAAGCAGTGTTTTGGCATCGTTTTCGCTCAATTCGTTCTGGGTGGCGCAGGGTAAAGCTACATCGCATTTCACACCCCAGGGCGTTTTTCCTTCAACATATTCGCAGTTGAATTTTTTGGCGTATTCGCTTATTCGTCCACGTTTTATATTTTTAAGATCCATTACATAAGCAAGCTTGGCAGCATCAATGCCGTTGGCATCGTAAACATAACCGTTCGAATCGCTGAGCGTAACCACTTTGCCTCCGAGTTGGGTCACTTTTTCGCAGGCGTACTGTGCTACGTTACCTGATCCGGATATTACAACCGTTTTACCGGCAAAGCTCTGTCCGCGGGTTTTCATCATTTCTTCGGCAAAATAAGTACAGCCATACCCAGTAGCTTCGGGGCGAATCAGGCTGCCGCCCCATTCGAGGCCTTTCCCGGTGAGTACTCCGGTAAATTCGTTGCGTATGCGTTTGTATTGCCCGAAAAGGAAGCCGATTTCGCGGCCGCCAACACCTATATCACCAGCAGGTACATCGGTATCAGGCCCTATATGGCGCTGTAACTCGGTCATAAACGATTGGGTAAATTTCATCACTTCATTGTCACTCTTACCTTTGGGGTCAAAATCGGAACCGCCTTTGCCACCACCCATGGGCAGTGTGGTGAGACTGTTTTTCAAAACCTGTTCGAATGCCAGGAATTTAAGGATTCCAAGGTTAACGGTAGGGTGGAACCGCAAACCGCCTTTGTATGGGCCAATGGCACTGTTCATTTCGATACGGAATCCCCTGTTAATCTGGAATTCCCCCTTATCGTTGAGCCAGGGTACCCGGAAAATAATTACACGCTCAGGCTCAACCATGCGCTCCAGAATACCCCTGTACTTCGGGTTTTCCTCCACGAAAGGCATAAGCGACTGCACAACTTCTTTCACAGCCTGGTGAAATTCAACTTCACCCGGATTTTTGGCAATAACTTTTGCCATAAACTGTTCAACCTTTTGTTCAATAATGTTGTTTGACATAATGATAAGATGTTTAGTTGTTGAGGAGAATATTTTATATGAGGCAATATTAATACTTAAAGTATGAATAGCAAGTTTTTAGGGTACTTTTTTATAATATATAAGTAATTGAAATACAATGATATGTAACAAATATAGATTAATTGAGTATTTTACTTATAAAATTAGGTAAATCACCTAAAATAAGGTACTTAGTCAGGCTTAATCTTGCGTTTTGGGCTCTAGCAGTGCTGTAAAGTGAAGCAGCCTTGCTCCGGGGCGAATTTCAGACATTTATTTTGCACATGCAGTCGGCGGCTGGCATCTGATTTTTAATCATATTTGTATATGGATTTTAAGTTTAAACAGTGCTGCAATGACTGACGAAAATGACCTTATAAATGATCCCCAGGAAATCAGGAAACTGATTTTTGAACGCACTGAGCGGCTCAAGGAGCTTTCGGCCATAAACCAGACAAACGATATTCTGCGCGAAGGGAAACCTGTTGACGAAACCTTGCAGCAACTTGCCAAACTTTTACCAGGCGCCTGGCAGTATCCTGAGTTTACTGTTTGCCGCATCACATACAATGGAAAGGAATACCGGTCGCAGGGATTTGCCGAAACCCGTTGGCAACAGAGGCAGTCGTTCGAATCTATTGACGGCAGCAACGGTTTTATTGATATTTATTATACCCGCGAATTTGTTTTTCTCGATGAAGGGCCCTTTTTAAAGGAAGAGCGTCACCTGATTGCCAACCTGGCCACAGCCATAACCGGGTACCTCAACAGTATAGCAGCTAAAGAGTTGCTGAAGAAAACCCGTTCGTTTAGTAAAAACAGGAACGACGAAACACAGCAGTGCGAAATACCGGTTAGTGGCAAGCAACTGCTGCAGCGCTTTCTGAACAAAAACAATTTCGACCGCGACGTTTATCACGACCTGCAGCCATTTAAGGTGAAGGAAATCCTGTTGGTAGCTAATCTATACGATGCATATACCATCGAAAAGGAAGGGCGTTTTTCGGAGTATGTGCTTGGCGAATATCACCAGCTCAGCCTCACTTCGGTACCCCGCATCACTGGTGTGTCGTCAGTTGAAGAGGCTTTTATCCAGCTCAATTCAAAACATTACGACCTGGTAATCATTATGGTAGGGGTTGATAAAACTCTTCCGGTGAGTATTTCGGCCGAAATAAGGAAAGAGTTTCCGTATATCCCGGTTTTTGCCCTGCTGAATAACAATTCCGATGTGGCTTATTTCACATCCGTCAGTGAAAGATACCGTAATATCGACCGGGTTTTTGTATGGAATGGCGAAAGCAAGGTGTTTTTTGCCATGATCAAATTACTGGAGGATAAAATTAATGTTGATAATGATACCCGTGTGGGGCTGGTGCGGGTGTTGCTGCTGGTTGAGGACAGCCCCCAGTACTATTCGCGTTACCTGCCGTTGCTGTATGGCATCGTAATGGATCAGACCCGCAGGATTATTGACGATGTTAGCACCGACGAACTCTATAAAGTGTTGCGGTTACGGGCGCGCCCCAAAATACTATTGGCTGCCAATTACGAGGAGGCCATCGAAATTATTAATGATTATGATGATTTCCTGCTCTGCCTGATAACGGATGTGATATTTAACCGGAATGGCAATGAGGATGGTGAAGCTGGTTTTGCACTGGTAAGTCATATCCGCAAGTTTAATGAAGACCTTCCGGTTATCATACAATCATCACAGCCAGAAAATGCCGGCCGGGCATATGAGTTGAGATCGACCTTTATCAATAAAAACTCTGAGAGCCTTTCGCAGGATTTCAAGAGTTTTATTACACATTACCTGGGTTTTGGTAATTTTATTTACCGCGACCAGGACGGCGTGCAGATAGCTGTTGCCAAATCGTTGCGTGAATTCGAGAACCACCTTCGAACCATTCCCGACGAGTCGCTGATGTACCATGCCCGGAAAGATCACTTTTCGCTCTGGCTGATGGCACGTGGCGAAATACAGGTAGCCAAAATTATCAATCCTGCCAAGGTAAGCGATTTCAGCAGCCCGGGCGAATTGAGGGAATACCTCATTGATGTAATCCGCCAGTTCAGGAACGAACAGGATAAAGGAAAAGTAATTCCTTTCGAGGAATCGGCCTTGCTCGACGAACATAACGTTGTAACCCTGGTTCCCGGATCCCTGGGCGGTAAAGGCAGGGGGCTTGCTTTTATCAACACCCTGATTTATAACTACGATTTTAGTAAACATGTGCCCGATATAAATATTCGTTCGCCCCGCACCTCGGTAATCGGGACCGACGAATTTGAATATTTTATTGAACGCAACCGCATACACGAACGCATTACCAATATTGAGGACTACGATGAAATCAAGCGTATTTTTACCACCGGGGCTCTTACTGACACGCTGATCCGGCGATTGCGCGTGCTGCTCAAGCTTATCAGTAAGCCTCTTGCCGTGCGGTCATCAGGGATGTTCGAAGACTCTCTCTCTCAGCCTTTTGCTGGTATTTTCGAAACCTACCTGCTGCCCAATAACCACCCGGACATCAATGTGAGGCTAACGCAACTGATGGACGCTATAAAACTGGTTTTTGCATCGGTATATTCGCCGGAGGCCCGTGGTTACATCGAAGCCATAAACTATAAGCTCGACGAAGAGAAAATGGCCATCGTGGTGCAGGAAGTTGTCGGGCACCAGTATGATGATGTTTTTTACCCGCACATCAGCGGGGTGGCGCAATCGTACAATTATTACCCTTTTGCGCATATGAAACCCGAAGAAGGATTTGCCATTGCGGCGCTAGGGCTTGGAAAATATGTGGTCGACGGGGGCTCGGCCTATCGTTTTTCGCCG
>CALCJE010000045.1 GCA_937965665.1 uncultured Bacteroidales bacterium | reverse complement strand
ACGAGATGCCTAAGTGACTGGAGTTCAGACGTGTGCTCTTCCGATCTATGTTTCAGTTCCGTCGGATGGCGTACTGCCAAAAAGTTCTATCCACATGTTTTCACTCGGAACCCAGGCTTCGATTTTAACATTGGTAATGTTTTCTGATACCCAGTTTATGGTAACCATATCACCGGCATAATATGGCCCGGTTTCAGTAAAAGTAACATCGCTCAGCGAAGGAGCCAGGCTGGCAGCAGTGGTAAAAGTTACTGATTGTTCAACGGTTGCATTGTTGCTTAGTCCTTCAACCGGGGCAATGGCCAGGTAATAAAGTTGTTCGTTTGCAAGGTCGGCATCCGGGTTTATGGTAATCACTTTTTTATCAACATCGATAGTAGCGGTAAACGGAACGGCTGTTCCGGCTGCATCATTGGTTTTTAAAGTAATTAACGAAGCTACATTAGCATCTGTAATTTCTGAATCATCAATATTCCGTACCGGCACATTAAACGAAATGGTCTGATTTGCCGAAATACTAACATTTGTTGCTCCCTGAGCAGGATCAAAGGTGGCTACAGGAGCAGGTGCAGCAGTAATGCTTAACAAACCGGTTTCAGCCTGAACGGTTTGTGGAATATCGGTGATGCGGATTTTATAATCGTCACCAACCGGCAAGTCCGCAGGTATGGAGGTTGTCCAGGTGCCCAGGTTGGCGGCGATGGAAGGATTAATCGTATTCCAGGTTGGTGTTGCATCTGACGCATTGCCGGTATATTCAACCATCAAGTCAGCGTTAGTACCGCTTGCTGTCCAGTTAATGGTTTGAGTGGAGCCTTGAGCCCATTTATCGCCGGTTACAGGGGCGGTGATGGAGAGGGTGGGGGTGATGATGGCTGGTTTTACTGCATCAGCCCAGGTATTTGCAACCCGGATACCATCAATTAACAGTGTTGGAGCATTTGCCGAATTACCTTGACGCAGAGCAATACTTCCAACCGAAGGTATTTCAGCGGGAACATCTGTATTTGAAATTGTAGGTGTCGGTTCTGCATTTCCCAGAATTGGATTAATAAATACAGAAATTTGATCGTCTGATGAACTGCCAGAATTTAATGAATATTTAAGTACAATCAAATAAGTAGTATTTAAATCATAATCAAAATTTGTATAATTACCTGTATTGGACCCAAAAGAGGTTCCAAATGCAATTTTGCTGCTTGCATTACTTTTCACAAACAATTTTCCTTTAAAAGTTGTGCCCATTACAGTCTGGCCAAAGTGGAAAAAGTAATCACCTGATGCAGCAGCTGTCTTTACATTCACTAGAAATGAAGCGTAAACGGCCCCAGTTGTCTGCGCAGTAAAAGTTCTGTTTACATCAGCTCCCGATGCTAATAGTGAAGTTTCATTTCCAATGCCGGAGGATGCGTATCCTGAATAGGTAATTGAAGAAGAAGAAACTTTTACAGTATTGGTTATTCCTCCGGAGTGGGTTTTCCAGCCATGAGCACCTAAAGAATCTCCAACTGGATAATCAAAATTTTCTTCCAGTAGTAGCTGGGCTTTTCCACTAATTGTTAATCCGAATAGAAAAAACAAAGGCAGAAAAATGTAAATGAGTAAATTTTTTTTCATAGAAATTAGATTTAAATGGTTTTCAATTTGAAGACACAAATATTACACATTTTTTTGAATTGCAAAGCAATTATACATTAATATATTGTTAGAAATTTGCTGTAAAAAAAAAGAGGCTGTATCTCAATGAAATACAGCCTCTTGAAAATATATAGAGATTGATTATTTTACTTCTTCAAAATCTACATCGGTTACTTCCTGGTCGGGCGATTTACCGGGCTCCGGACCTGGCTGGCCCTGCTGTTCAGCGCCGGGTTGGCCTTGCTGCTGGGTTGCCTTGTAAATTTCCTCACTGGCAGCCTGCCATACATTGTTCAGTTCGGCCATAGCAGCATCAATACCTGCTATATCGCGGTTTTTATGCGCTTCGCGAAGTTTGTTGAGTGCATGCTCAATGGGCTCTTTCTTATCAGCTGGCAGTTTATCACCAAATTCCTTCAACTGGCGCTCGGTCTGGAAAATCAACGAATCGGCCTGGTTGATCTTTTCGATTTCTTCTTTGGCTTTGCGGTCAGCATCAGCATTGGCTTCGGCTTCTTCTTTCATCCGTTTTATTTCGGCCTCAGTAAGTCCTGAAGAAGCTTCGATACGGATTTGCTGCGACTTGCCGGTGCCTTTGTCTTTTGCCGAAACATGCAGTATGCCGTTGGCATCAATATCAAAGGTTACTTCAATCTGGGGAATTCCACGTTGTGCCGGTGGTATGCCATCGAGGTGGAAACGGCCTAAACTCTTGTTGCCCGAAGCCATGGGGCGCTCACCCTGCAGGATATGAATTTCAACTGAAGGCTGGTTATCCGAAGCCGTGCTGAAAGTTTCCGATTTACGGGTAGGTATGGTTGTGTTCGATTCGATCAGCCTGGTCATCACACCACCTAAGGTTTCAATACCTAATGAAAGCGGAGTAACGTCGAGCAGCAGTACATCTTTTACTTCGCCTGACAAAACGCCACCCTGAATTGCAGCTCCAATGGCTACAACTTCGTCGGGGTTCACACCTTTCGATGGGGTCTTGCCGAAGAAATCTTCAACTGCCTTTTGTATCACTGGCACACGTGTTGATCCGCCAACCAGGATTACTTCGTCGATATCAGCATTGGTAAGGCCTGCATCGCGCATAGCATTGCGGCAAGGCTCAATAGTAGCACGTACCAGGTCGTCGATCAGTTGCTCAAATTTTGCACGGGTAAGGGTACGTATAAGGTGCTTGGGCATGCCATCAACAGGCATAATGTAAGGCAGGTTAATTTCGGTTGATGATGAACTTGAGAGTTCAATTTTTGCTTTTTCGGCGGCTTCTTTCAGACGCTGCATTGCCATGGCATCTTTATGCAGGTCAATGCCTTCATCTTTCTTAAATTCATCTGCCAGCCAGTCGATAATGCGGTGGTCAAAGTCATCACCACCCAGGTGTGTATTACCATTGGTCGATTTTACTTCAAAAACGCCTTCACCCAATTCGAGTATCGAAATATCAAAAGTTCCGCCACCAAGGTCGTAAACGGCAACTTTAACGTCTTTATGTTTTTTATCGAGTCCGTAAGCCAGCGCAGCTGCAGTGGGCTCATTAATAATACGGCGTACATTCAGACCGGCAATCTCACCGGCTTCTTTGGTGGCCTGGCGCTGTGAGTCGCTGAAATAAGCCGGAACCGTGATAACGGCTTCACTTACTGTTGTTCCCAGGTAATCTTCAGCAGTTTTTTTCATTTTCTGTAAAATGATTGCCGAAATTTCCTGTGGGGTGAATGTGCGTTCGTCTATTTTAACACGCGGTGTGTTGTTGTCACCTTTCACAACCGGGAACGGCATGCGTTTGATTTCACTGGTTACACGGTCGTATGTTTCGCCCATAAACCTTTTTATCGACGAAATAGTTTTGGTTGGATTAGTGATAGATTGCCGTTTGGCAGGGTCACCAACTTTGCGTTCACCATTGTCGGTAAATGCAACAATCGAAGGGGTTGTTCTTTTTCCTTCACTGTTTGGGATTACTACAGGTTCGTTACCTTCCATTACAGAAACGCACGAGTTAGTAGTTCCAAGATCGATACCAATTATTTTTCCCATTATATGTTAGTTTTTCAGTTTTTCTAAATTTTTCTTGATATCAGCTTCTTTTCAATCATTATGCCACAGCTGGTAAACGTGTGCTCTTCGGCATAACTATTCAATGAAATATTTATCATCGGTTTCTTTTACAAACGCGTAATCTGTTGTTAAATAGTGTATTAAAATCAAGATTATATTTTTATTTCCACTCGAAGTAAATTTAAAATAATGGATGTCAGATTGCTTTGGCTTGCTGACAAAACGGCAGAAAGTGATGTGTCTTACCTCAAAGATTTACCTTCGCACCTGCTTAATGGAATGGAATAATTTGTGGGCGATTTGCATTAATTATGAATCAGCTGCCACGCATCCGGACGGTTCAATAGTATTTCTTTGTAATTTTGCGACTGTAACCACAAGCCGTTACTATAAAACAAGCGTAGATTTCATAAGTAAAGTTTATAAAAACCATTGTCATGATAGCAAAGTCAGGATCTGTTTCAAAAATCACAACCCACGTGCTTCAGGAAATGAAGCTTAAGGGTGAAAAAATATCCATGTTAACAGGATATGATTTTTCAATGGCCCGATTGCTTGATAAAGCCGGCATAGATGTGATTCTGGTTGGTGACTCGGCTTCAAATGTAATGGCTGGTTACAGCAGTACGCTTCCGATTACCCTCGATCATATGATATATCATGCATCCTCTGTGGTCAGGGCAGTTCACCGGGCATTTGTGGTTGTGGATATGCCATTTGGAACCTATCAGGGCAACTGGAAAGAAGCGCTTTCGTCAGCGATCCGGATCATGAAGGAATCCGGTGCCGATGCAGTAAAGCTCGAAGGGGGTGTAGAAATTATTGAATCGGTTGAACGCATTCTCTCAGCCGGGATACCGGTGATGGGCCACCTTGGACTTACACCTCAGTCCATTCATAAATTTGGAACCTATGTGGTGCGCGCAACTGAGGAACGCGAAGCCCGCAAACTGGTTGAAGATTCGCGGCTGCTCGAAAAAGCCGGGTGTTTCAGCATTGTACTCGAGAAAATTCCTGCCAAACTTGGCGAAGAAGTGGCACGCAATGCAAAAATTCCAATCATTGGCATCGGTGCTGGTTCCGAAGTGGACGGGCAAGTACTCGTACTGCATGATATGCTTGGAATTACCATGGAGTTTTCGCCGCGCTTCCTGCGCAGGTATATGAACCTGAGCGAAGAAATCGTATCAGCCGTTCAAAATTATATTACCGATGTAAAAACACTCGATTTTCCGAATGCAAGGGAACGATACTAAACCCGGGGCTACTTCATCGAGGTTGTTGGAAGAAAATATCCTTTTTGAGGATAATCACATTATTATTATAAATAAGCTGCCTTCGCAGATCGTGCAGGGCGACAAAACCGGAGACCGGCCTCTTTCGGAACTGGTAAAAGATTACATTAAAGTTAAGTACAAAAAGCAGGGTGAAGTCTTCCTTGGTGTTGTGCACAGGCTCGATCGGCCGGTGAGCGGGGCCGTTATTTTTGCCCGTACCAGTAAAGCACTTACGCGATTAAATGCCCTGATTAAAAACAGGGAAGTGAACAAAACTTACTGGGCTGTTGTTAAAAACAGACCTCCAAGGGAAAGTGATACCCTGGTAAACTACCTTCGGAGAGACGAAGCCAAAAATAAGTCCTTTGTTTCTGCAAAAAGTTCAGGTAACGCTCAACTCGCATCCTTGTCGTATACACTGTTGGCAAGCAGTGATAACTACTTCTTACTTGAAATTGACCTCCAGACAGGTCGTCATCACCAGATCAGGGCCCAGTTAGCTGCAATAGGTTGTCCCATAAAGGGAGACCTCAAATACGGCTACCCTCGCTCAAACCCCGATGCATCCATACATCTGCACGCCCGAAAAGTCTCCTTCACACATCCTGTAAGCCTTAAACTGCTGAGTATTATTGCCCCGCTGCCAAAAGATCCCATTTGGGATTATTTTAACCAGCAACTCCCCTAATTATAATATTATTTACCACTGGATATTTCTAAGTGTGATTCTGACACCATTTTTGAGAGAAAGATTTTCAAAAGTGATCAACAAAAGACATTATTTTTTCATTATGGGACACTAATATGAGGTCTTAGATTATTCTTTGTTTTTATATTATTGATATATAGAGTATTAAAAATCGAGGCATATCCTTTGTTATAATCTGAGTGCACAAGAAAATCTGTTTTTTGAATTATTTTTCTGAACAGATTAAGCAAATTCAATCACCTGTTGCCCTCACTCATTCAAAAAAACTAGTATGCCACACAAAATGTTAAATATGAGATTTACCACAAGGTTAACGCTCGTTGCTTTGGCAATGATGTTAACTGTTGTGAATGAATCATTTGGCAGAGGCGGACTCAAATTATACTCGGTTGGCAATAACGGGGCATGGAGCCTGGCATCCACCTGGTCACTTACGGCGAATGGTAAAGCTTCGGAATTTGTCCCACAAAGTAATGATACCTTGATTATAGATCGTACGGTTATGCAAAATGTGAATTTTTCATTTACGGCGAATGGGAAATTGCTGGTTTTAAATACCGGTGTTTTGCGTGGCGATAATACAAATCTTGCCTTTACCGGCAATTCAGAGCTGAGGTGTAGCGGTGAATTGAGGGTTAATAACTTGAATTTCAGTGATAACGCCTTGTTTACAATTGAAAATGAAGGAAACGTATTGGTGAAAACTGTTTGCCAGAATACTTCATCCGCCGGCCACATGGTTTCCGGAAAGCTTTCTGTTACTGGTACTTTAACTGTTGGCTCAAATGTTCATGTAAAGGGAACCGGTGCAATTGAATCAGTTCATTATGCAGGAGAAGGTTCCGCTTTGGGAGTAAGCCCGGCATCTTCCATACCTGACGGATCATATATTACTGAATATAACTGGATTGGTTCAGTAAGTGGCAATTGGAATGATGCCCAGAATTGGGCTGGAGCTGTTATTCCTGGCGCTTCTTCTAATGTTTCAGTTTTAGCTTCACAACATAATCCGGAAGTTACCAAAAATGCAGTATCTAATAATTTGGTTGTTAACTCGGGTTCATCGTTAACCGTTTTTCCTGAAGCCTTAATAAACATAAACGGTAGTCTTTCTGTTAAAGGATCAGGAAGATTTTTACTGAAAAATACCGCAGAGAAAAAATCAGCTTTGTTCCTGAATGGCGATGCTACCGGGAGCATACAGTCGGAGTACCAGGTGGTAAAGGGAAAGAAAAATCTTGTATCCTCACCGGTCGAAATGGCTTATTCAAGGACTTTTTTGAACATGTACCTTCGTACCTATGATGAAACAACCGGTCAGTGGGGCAGTTATATAGTACCAACCAATGACCCGCTGCAGGTAATGCAGGGCTATGAAGTATATTCCTTATCGAGCGAAGTGCGTACTTTTGAAGGAACACCTGACCAGGAACCTAAGTCGTACGAAGTTTCAAACACGGGTAATGGACTTAACTTAACCGGAAATCCTTATCCCTGTTATATCGATTGGGAAAATAACAACAACAATGCATGGCAGCGCAACGCGATTGCTTCAGCCATTTATTATCCTGATCCTTCAGGGTCGGGCAATTTTTCGGTGTACCTGCCGGGTGGCGACGATGCAGTTTCATTAAACAACGGTAGCCGTTATATAGCACCTATGCAAGGTTTCTTTGTGAAAGCAGGTGGTGAAGGCTCACTGGTAGTAAATAAAAATTCGCGGGTAAGTAACCTCAGTGAACCCAAACATGCGGTTAAAAATAACGCGATAAAATTTAAGCTTAAAGATGCTGTTGGAGCTTCTGATGAAGTATTGTTTCGTGTTCTCGACAATGCAACTTTTGGATTTGACGATAACCTGGATGCTGTAAAAATTAAGAACGATACCGAAGCTCCATCGCTTTCACTTTCATCAGAAGGTGATGAAAAATATGCAATAAATACGGTTCCTAATGTTACTTCGTCACTCAATGTTCCGGTAAATATCGAGTGCAAAAAAGCGGGTGAATTTAGCATCTCTGCCACTGGTAGTGCTGCTTTCGAATATCGCTACCCTGTGATCCTCGAAGATAAAGCAATGGCTAAATTTATTGATCTTCGTGCCGATTCAGTGTACACTTTCTACCAGTCGCCCGAAATGGATCCAAAACGTTTCGAACTGCATTTTTACTCACCTGCAGGCATCGAAGAGCAACCAAGTACAAAGCCGGAAATTGAAGAGATTTCAGGGGTAACTATTGTACCCGGCGAAGTAACTGTGAATGGAAATGAAAATAAAGTATATACCGCTGCTTTGTATACAGTTGATGGAAAATTGATAAGCTCAACCAAAGGAAGTTTATCGGATGGCATCAGCCTTACGACAGGAAACTACGCTGCAGGTATTTGTGTACTGAAACTTTCGGATGGAATACACACCATAACAAAAAAAATAATCTCAAAATAAACTCGTCGGCTACACTGGTTTTAAAAAGGAAGAATTAAATGGGGAATTATCAAAACAATCAAGACCTGATGAGAAAACTTAATATTTTGTTAGCCGAAGATGATGAGATGATCGAAAAAATCACAACGTTCTACCTCAGGCGAAATGGGCACGAAGTAGATGTTGCGAAGAACGGGAATGAAGCCGTGACTCGATTCAGGGCTAAAGAATACGATCTCATCCTTATGGATATTCAGATGCCTGAAATGGATGGTTTACAGGCTGTTAAAGAAATTCGTAAGATAGAATTAGATTACCTTAAAAAAGGTCATACTACCATTATTGCCATAACTACAAATCCTGATAAAGCCGAATGCCTGAAGGCCGGGGTTGATGGCTATGCACAAAAACCGTTTAGTTTTGATGAGTTGAGTACGCTCTTCCGCGATTATAACTTAGTTTAGTTTTCATCTCAGGTTTTTCATCTTAATGTATTTAAGCGGAGTCTTGTTTGAGACTCCGCTTTTCGTTTTGATAAACCAGGATAATTTAGTTGTTTCCTGACTATGAAAATCTCCCTGTAGTAACCATCATCATTGCGAAATAAATTTTATTCGTGTAGGTTTGTAGTTTAATAGCCATTTATGAGACTTGTAGGTCACCTTAGCAGGAATTTATTATTTGTACTGGTTCTCATTTTTCCTGTCCTGGCATTTTCTCAATACTATAATCTGGGACAGGATCCGGCCTCGCTAAAGTGGAGACAAATAGTTATGCCTCATTTCAGGCTTATTTATCCTGAAAGCTTTGAAAGCAAAGCCCTGCAAATGATACCTGCTGCAAGCCGGTTATATACTTCCGTTCCCAAATCACTTTCCTATAAACCCGCAAGAGTACCTGTAATCATCCATAATTATAATGTCACACCTAATGCACTAACCATTTGGGCGCCAAAGCGTATCGAAATGTATACCAGTCCGCCCCAGGATATGTATGCCGAAGACTGGATGACACAGTTACTGGTTCATGAGTACAGGCATGTGGTGCAAATGGACCGGAACAACCAGGGTTTTACAAGAATTTTGTCCTATTTCCTGGGTGAGCAGGCAGCCGTTGCCGTTAACGGATTGTTTGTGCCTTCATGGTTTATGGAAGGTGACGCCGTTTGCACCGAAACAGCCCTCGGTCTTTCTGGGAGGGGAAGGATACCAAACTTCGAGATGATGCTTCGTACTCAGGTTATGGAACAAGGATCCTATACCTATGATAAGGCTGCCTTGGGTTCATACAAAACTTTTGTACCGAATCATTACGAACTCGGATATACTTTAGTTGCTAATGTCCGCCGGAAATATGGTTACCAGGCATGGGTTTCAGCCCTCGATGAAGTGGCTCGGAAGCCGTTTGTTTTCACACCTTTTAACCGGGGGCTCAAAAAAGCAACCGGTTTTGGGAAAGAAGATTTGTTTCGGATTACCATGCACGAAATGGACAGTTTGTGGCAGTGGCAGGACAAACAAAGTCGATTCACTTCATTCGCAAAAATTTCTCCAGCTAATTCCTCGAAATATGAAAACTATAAGTTCCCGTATTATGTGAGCGATAGCATGGTGCTTTCATCATTTTCGAGCATCGATGATATTACCCGTTTCGTGATTACAGGTCCTGCCGGGTTTAAAAAAACAATTGTTACTCCGGGCTACCTTTCGGCAGAAAATATTTCGGCTGTTAGCGTGACGCCGCAAATGCCGGCAGGAAAAGAAACAGATATCAATGTCAGGGTGCCCGCTTTTTTACTGGCATGGACAGAAACTATTAACGACTTACGCTGGGAGCAGCGCAATTATTCGGTAATCAGAATTTTCGACAGCAGAACAGGCAATATAAAAAAGTTGACTTTGAAAAGCCGGTTTTTCGCACCGGCTTTTTCGCCTGATGGGAATTTGCTGGTAGCAGTGCGTAAAATGCCCGAAGGCAATAGTTCCCTGGTGATTATTGATATTGAATCTGGTGCAGTGAATACTTTATTGGTTTCGTCAGATACCGGGTTTTATATGACTCCTTCATGGTCGAAGGATGGTAAAAATATCGTTTTCACATATTTTGACGGGAATGGGAAAAGCCTGGAAGTGTATGATCTTGTTCATCGACATGTAAGAACGATATTGCCATCCACAACCACCGAAATATCCAATCCTGTTATTGCAGGCGATTATATTTTGTTCAACGGTTCTTATTCAGGTATCGAAAATGTGTATGCTGTGAAACCGGGTGGAAATGAAATATATAAAGTTACTTCTGCCAGGTATGGTGCCCGCGATGCAAACCTGAGCCCCGACGGGAAAAAAATTGTTTATTCCAATTATTCTTCCACCGGTTACAGCCTGGCAGAATGCAGTTTTGATCCCCATACCTGGGAAAAATTGAGTGAAACCATGGACTTTTCTCCGTCACTATACAAATACCTTGCAAATGAAGAGCACAGCCTTCGCGATACAATATCGAAGACTGACACATCGTATATGTCAGAACCATACCGTAAAGCTGCTCATATATTCAATTTTCATAGCTGGGCCCCGGCTTATATCAATTATATGGAGGCAGAAAATGGGGTTGGTGTATCCTTTATGTCGCAAAATGAACTCAGCACAGCTACCGCCGTGGTTGGTTATAAGTATGATATGGCTGAAAAAGCCGGCAAAGTTACCGCTGATTTCAACTGGCAAGCCTGGTTCCCTATAATAGATATGGGCACTTCATACGGGATGCGTTCCTCGTATACCGGGGGCGAAAATTCTTTTCCATTCAATTTTAATGAAACTGTCATCAAAGGAGGCTTAACACTGCCACTGATCTTCACAGGAGGAAAATATTATAAAGGTTTGCGTTTGCAATTACACACAAGCTTCACGGATATTACAAACAATACATCCCCCGAAAGTGACAGACTCGATGGTACAATATTTTCATTCGATTATGGCCTGTATGCATACCGCTTCATCAAGCAGTCGGGTAAGGATATTTTCCCGCGCTGGGGACAATCGGTAAGCTGGGGATTCAGGCATACCCCGTTCGGGGATAATGATCTCGGCGATATCATGTGGACATCAGGGCGGTTTTATTTTCCGGGGATCATGAAGCACCACGGTATCAGGGCAGATGTAAACTGGCAGCAGCGTAACGGGGGTGATAAATACTACTTTGCATCCGGCATCAATTACCCGAGGGGTTACGTAACTCAAAATGATGAAGCAGTTCAATTCGTTGCCCTGAATTACAAATTTCCTTTTGCTTATCCCGATTTTTCCTTTGGCCCGCTTGTGTATGTAAAAAGGTTAAAAGCCAATGTTTTTTATGACAGGGGCAAAGCTGTAACACATGAAAACAAGCGCCCGCTAGAGTCGGTGGGCCTTGAGTTATCTTCGGATATTCATATATTCCGGTTTGTGTTCCCGATTGACCTGGGTATCCGATTGGGATACCTTCCTGTGGAAAAGCAATATTTTACTGATCTGCTTTTTTCTGTAAATTTGTCGAATTAAATCTTTACAGCGCTTTATGTCATTTATCCTGAAAATATTGGTTAGTTCACTGGCTGTCTTTTTCGGAGCCTATATCCTGGATGGGGTTTACCTCGATGGATTCCCGACAGCAATATTGGTAGCCCTGGTTATGGGTTTCCTGAATGCCTTCCTGAAACCCATCCTGGTGGTTCTCACCATTCCGATCACATTCCTTACTTTTGGGCTTTTCCTGCTGGTGATAAACGCTGTAATCATATTGCTGGCCGATTCCGCACTTTCAGGATTCGCAGTGAACAGCTTTTTTACGGCTGTGCTGTTTTCAGTACTGGTTTCGGTAATTACCTGGATACTCGAAGCCATTGCCAGGCCTAAACCGAACAAGGAAAGGGCTGATTAACAGCATTTATTAACTAAAAAAATAACTCCGCATATATGCATCATCGTTTTATCACCGATCAGAAAGAAATAGACGAAATCATCAACAAGTGCCCGGTTTGTTACGTGAGTATGGTTGATGAAAATAACCATCCCTATGTGCTGCCATTCAATTTTGGTTACAGTGATGGTGTTATCTTCCTGCATTCATCGCAAAAAGGCCATAAAATTGATATTCTGAAGAACAACCCGAATGTTTGCATTGCTTTCAGCACCGATCATCAGCTGCGCTACCAGAGCGAGCAGGTTGCCTGTAGTTATAGCATGAAATACCGTTCGGTACTTGCTTTTGGCAAGGTTGAGTTTATTACAGACCTGGAACAGAAAAAGGAATTCCTGAATAAGGTGATGACGCATTATACCGATCGCGATTTCAGCTACAACGAACCTGCCTTACGCGAGGTATGCACGTACCAGGTAAAAGTTGAAAAATTTACAGCAAAACTTTACGGTTATTAATCCTGTAATTTCAGGTACTTTCTTCTAAAATGCGCATGCAACAGGGCAATCCCTGTTCCAAGCAGTGTGCCGGCCAGGGCACCGGTGAGAATATCGCCGGGATAATGAACGCCAAGGTAAATGCGGCTGTAAGCTGTTAGCGTGGCATACAACAGGCAAACAGGTACCAGGTATTTTAGTTTTTTACCTGCAATTGTGATCATAAAAAGGGCTACGGCAAAAGCATTGGATGCGTGCCCTGAATAAAAGCCATACATACCGCCGCGGTAGTCGTTTACAATATGAACCATAGCCTGTATACCCGGATCTTGCGAAGGTCTTAAACGCATAACACCGTTTTTGGCCAGGTTACAAAACTGGTCCGATGCCACAATCATAAGTATTACAGCTAATATTACCGTCCAGTAATGCCTGGGGAATTGTTTGTAAAGCAACCAGAGAAACCATGCGTAGAGCGGGGCCCAGAAAAGCTTATCGCTGAAAAGCCACATGATTGGATCG
>CALCJE010000044.1 GCA_937965665.1 uncultured Bacteroidales bacterium | reverse complement strand
CTTTGCAAAGGAAAACAGCTACAGCGAACCCGATCCGCGCGACGATCTCAGTGGAATGGATGTTGCCCGCAAATGCCTTATCCTGGCCAGGGAGTGCGGATGGAGCATCGAAGAATCTGACATTGAAGTTGAGCCCCTGATGACTGCAGAATGTGCCGGGGCAAAGGATGTTGCTTCATTTTTCGAAGTACTAAAAAATTACGACAAGCCCTTTCAACAACGCTATGCAGATGCCCAAGTAAAGGGCAGGCGGTTGCGGTATGTGGCAGTTATTGAAAACGGGAAAGCAAAAGTTTCGGTAATGGAAGTGGACGAATCGCATGCCTTTTACAGCCTTCGCGGAACTGAAAACTGCATCAGCCTCACCACAAAGTACTACCAGCAGTATCCCATGGTAATAAAAGGGCCCGGCGCCGGTATCAATGTTACTTCGGCAGGTGTGCTTGCTGATATTGTACGGATAGCCAAGGGGCTTAAACATACAATGATATCGGCCAGGAAACCGGCTGATGAATTACAGGGAATTTAAACGATGGTTTCAATAGCACAATGTTGCTGAAGCAAGGCATGATCCGTTTTAAAAACACGGCAACTTCAAATAACAAAACAACAGTAAATTAAAGAATTAAATGAATATACGAATATGACCAGGTATAAATCAGTAACTGCTTTTGCGCCTGCCAGTGTAGCCAATGTTGGTTGTGGTTTTGATGTGATGGGCTACGCTGTTGAAGGCATTGGCGATAAAGTTACAATAACACTCAACCCGGAAGCTGACACCTCGAAAGTAATTTTGAAAGGGAAGTATGGAAACCTTACCCCGGAAGCCAGGCACAAAAACACGGCAGGCGTTGCTGTAAATGCTTTCCTGCAGTCGCTGGGAATGGCAGACCTCCCTGTGGTAATTGAACTTGAGAAAAATATGCCGTTAGGCAGTGGAATGGGCAGCAGTGCTTCGAGTTCAGCGGCAGCTGTTTTTGCAATCAACCAGCTGGTTGGCAGTCCGTTAAGTACGCTGCAACTGATACCCTTTGCCATGGAAGGCGAAAGAGTAGCCTGTGGCACAGCCCATGCCGATAACGTGGCTCCTGCCCTGCTGGGCGGATTTACACTGATACGAAGCTACAATCCCCTGGACATAGTACCGGTGAGCTGTCCTGACGATTTGTTTTCAGCAATTATTCATCCGGATATTGAGCTGAATACAGCTGATGCCAGGCGGGTGTTGAAGACCGAAGTATCATTTCAGAATGCCATCAGCCAGAGCGCTAACACGGCCGGGTTTATGGTAGCACTCATCAGGGGTGATTATGACTTGCTGAAACGTTCCATGTCCGACCTCCTGGCCGAACCATACCGTACACAACTAATCCCTGGTTTCGATGTGGTAAAAAATGCAGCAATGGATGCCGGTGCTGTTGGTTGCGGTATTTCAGGTTCGGGGCCATCGGTTTTTGCACTTTGCCAGGGCGAACACATAGCCCGCCAGGTTGCAGATGCCATCAGTAAAGCTTTCAATGAAATAGGTTTGGTTAACGAGGCTTTTGTATCAAAAGTAAATGCACCTGGGACCAGGGTTACAGATTTTCGATAATACCAGATCTGAGGGCTTAATATGGGTTACAATGTTTCAAGGTTTCAAAGTTTCAGGGTTTCAATCAACAGATCGGAAGAGCGTCGTGTAGGGAAAGAGTGTAGA
>CALCJE010000043.1 GCA_937965665.1 uncultured Bacteroidales bacterium | reverse complement strand
TATTCACTATCTTTGTATATATCAGGCTAATAGCCATGAAAACGAATTTTATTAAAACAGCAACTTCCCTGGTTTCTGTAACGTTACTAGTAGTAGCAATTTTTTCGTGCGAGCGACCTGCCAGCGGTTTCGATGATACTGAAGACGCAGTTTACTATGCCAAAAAACAGGCAGAGTCACCCCCTCAACCCGATTCATCCATCAGTGTTATGACCTGGAATATGAGGTTTGCCATCGGGCGTGGTGAATGGTTTGGTGATGCCTGCGGT
Source organism: uncultured Bacteroidales bacterium (assembly GCA_937965665.1). GTDB lineage: Bacteria > Bacteroidota > Bacteroidia > Bacteroidales > UBA4417 > UBA4417. The sequence continues at coordinate 11,247 of CALCJE010000043.1, read as the reverse complement.
GACAAGGTAATTTATACAGCGGAGGAAATCCTGGCAAATCTGCAATCGCTGGCCGATCGCATAAACCAGGTAAAGCCCGATATACTGTTGCTTCAGGAAGTGGATATAAATTCGAAACGATCAGCTTATGTTGATCAGTTGCGCTGGATTATGGATCATACCTATTTTGGCTATGCCGTTTATGGATACCAGTGGAAAGCACAGTTTATTCCCAGCGATGGGCTTGGACGGTTGGAGGAAGCCAATGCCATACTCTCACGCTGGCCCATCAGTGAATCTACGCGCATTCAGCTACCCTTGCGTGGCGACCAGGACGCCCTTACCCGTTATTTTTACGAACGCTGTTGCATGGTTAAAGCCAGGATTAATATACCGGGAGTTTCTGAATTTTATGCGCTCAATATTCATGCTTCAGCCTTTGCGACCGACGACACTAAACACCAGCATATTATTCTTTTTAAAAATGAAATGGATAATATTGTGAGCCATGGAGGATGGTTTATTGCCGGTGGCGACCTGAACACCCTGCCTCCGGGTTCCGATTCAACTGACTTTTGCATAGAAGACATGTGTCCGGGCGAATCCTTCCACCAGCCGGGCGATGATCCCATGCACAAAGAAGGGAGTAATTATTCTCCTGAGGCCCATTGGATGGACGATTTATATTTGACCTATCCATGTGCTGTCCCACTGACAGAATACCAGCTGAACCAGCCATTATATTTTACCCATACCACCAGGCCGGGTCATGCCTGGGACCGCACCCTCGATTATCTATTTACAAGCCATCGCTGGCAAAAAGGAGCCACAGTAACCCACCAGGACTTCCTCATTAACTCTGATCATGCCCCGGTGAGTGCCAGGGTAATTCTGAAATAATAGTGGAAATTGAATTTTCCCGGATTAAAATATGCTTCGGATCAGCTGTGATTGCCCTAAATCATTACTTTTGATAAACATAGTTTATTGAATATGAAAAGTGATATTATTAAAGCGTGTTGTACAAAACTGTTCATGCTGGCAGCAGTGTTGCTTTTATTCGGTTCGTGCGAACCATTGGCGACAAGTTTCAGCGATGTGGAAGATGCAGTTATGTATTCAAAAGAATTAAAAACCACAGCTCCGCAACCTGATTCAACCCTGAAGGTTATGACCTGGAATATTCGTTTCGGGATTGGGCGACAACCCTGGTTTGGCGATGCCTGTGGCGATAATACGGTTTTCAGGAAAGATGAAGTTATTCCCGGCCTCGAGAAAATTGTTACCCGCATTAACCAGGTAAAGCCTGATATCCTGTTCCTGCAGGAATGCGATGTGAAATCGAACCGAACCGCGTATATCGATGAACTTCAATACATTCTCGATCATACCTATTTCAACTATGCCGCCTATGTTTCGGAATGGAAATCGGAGTTCATCCCCAGCGACGGGCTGGGCCGCATGGATATGGGCCTGGTTATACTTTCGCCATGGCCGCTAACCGATGCCAAACGCATTAACCTGGCCCCGCGTGGCGACCAGGCCGGCATCGTGAACTATTTCTACCTGCATTCGTGCATTGTAACCGCCAATGTAAAAATACCCGGTTTTAAAGAAATTCCATTGCTTAATATCCATGCTTCGGCATTTGCGACCGACGACACAAAGAAAAAGCACTTCGAAGAGTTTAAAGCCGAGATGGATATACTGAATGCTGAAGGAAAATACTTTATTTCGGGTGGCGACCTGAACGAATTGCCTCCCGGCAGCGATTCGACTGACTACTGTTATGAAGATATGTGTCCGGGCGAATCCTTCCACCAGCCGGGCGATGATCCCATGCACAAGGACGGAAGCAACTACACCCCGGAAACGGAATGGCTTCGGCCCATTTATGAAGCATATAGCTGTGCTTTCCCGCTCGGTGAATACCAGCAGAACCAGCCGGCATATTTTACGCACACAACCCGTCCGGGGCATACCTGGGACCGCACCCTCGACTACCTCTTTACTAACCATCGCTGGAGAAAAGGCTCGGCCATTACCCACCAGGACTTTTTAACGGAATCGGATCACGCGCCGGTTAGTGCTGAGTTTATTCTTGTTAAAGAGTAACTGTAATGGATGGAATGACCGGGAAAAATGGAGGGACTATGGCCCCTTGCGCCGACGCTCACTCAGTAGTTATCAGATTTACAAACATGTATCAGTTTTAAAATACAATCAGCATGATCAGGAAATTAATCTTTTGTATCATTTTAATTGGCTGTGTCAGCTCCGGTTTCACACAGGAAACACCCTTGCTCAGGAAGTGGAGCTACAATACTGCCTACCTGGTGCCTGCAGGGAAATGGGAAAGCGGTATACTGCAGCCATTCAGGTACGGAATTAACCAGAAACTGGAGGTATATACCCATGTTCCCATGCTTCCGTTTATTCCCGAAGCAGGCGTAAAAGTAGCCTGGGGAATTAAAAATGATTTTGTGCTGGCCAGTGAGCATAACTTAAGTGTTCCAACGCCATTCCTCAATGTTGTCAGCCGAAAGGGCATTGGCGGACTTATTTCGCCCGAATACGATTTTGCCTTTATTTTGTCAGTTTATAATGGCCTGGCAGTTACAAGGCCGATTGCCCCCAAGGTACTGCTTTCGGCCAAAGCCGGGCTTGCTTTTGCCATAAGGGCCGAAAAACCCGATCCTCAGTCCACCATCGACCTGCCCGTTATTTATCCACGCATGGCGCATTATTACGAAGGAGCATCCATCCGGCTGGGTGCGGCTGTTAAAGGAAGCCTGGGCGAAAAATGGTTTTATGAAGAAGGTGTTCAGTCATTTATAATCACCCGGCCAGAGAATAATTTCTTTTTCGAAAACACCGGAACCCTCATGTGGGCAGTCGGTAAGTCGTTCAGGATCAGGGGCGGATATATACTGGCTTATGGCAAATATCCATATGTTACTCCTAAGTGGCAGTTGTGGCCCACACTGGATTTCGTGTTCGGGAGTAAGTAATAACCAGCCCCTCAAGGGTTCTAAACCCTTGAGGGGTTCTCAGTTCGCCAATCAAACAATAGTTCCTGTTTCGTTGTTGATTTCTGTTTATCATTGAAATTCATTCAACAACAATCAATTAAATGCTCGAAAACAGAGTCAACAAAACTGAGCTTAAACAACGCCTGATGCTGGAACCATTTACCCGTAAAACACTTTCGTTTTACCGGTATGTAAATATTAAAAATCCAAAGGAATTCAGGGATCGTCTGTACGCTGAATGGTCAGCGCTTGACTGCTTTGGGCGTATTTACGTGGCCCGCGAAGGTATTAATGCCCAGATGAGCGTTCCGGAACATAACCTGGATCGTTTCCTTCAACAACTGGATTCAATAACCGAACTTGCCGACATGCCCATAAAATATGCGCTCGTCGATAACGGTAAATCCTTTTACAAACTCACCATCAAAGTAAGGCCAAAAATTGTTGCGGATGGTCTGGATCACGGAACCTACGATCTTTCACGAGTGGGCAAACATTTATCAGCGATTGAATTTCATGAGTTAACCGAAAATCCTGAAACGCTGGTTATCGATATGCGTAACCATTACGAAAGCGAAATCGGGAGATTCGAAAATGCAGTTTGTCCCGATGCCAATACCTTTAAAGACGCCATCCAGATGGTAGTCCGCGATTTTAATGATCAGAAAGACAGAAAGATATTACTTTACTGCACGGGTGGCATACGTTGCGAAAAAGCCAGCGCATACCTGCTGCACCACGGGTTTAAGGATGTTTCGCAGCTTTATGGCGGAATCATTGAGTATGCGCAGCAAATAAAACACCTTGGGCTGACTTCCAGGTTTATCGGTAAGAATTTTGTATTCGATGAGCGCCTGGGCGAAACCATCGACGGGCAGGTGATAGCACATTGCCATCAGTGTGGCAAACCTGCCGATACCCATGTAAACTGCGCCAACAACGATTGCCACCTGTTGTTTATACAATGCAGCGAATGTGCCGCCAAATATGAAAACTGTTGCTCCGACGAGTGCCGCGACATTAATAAAAAACCGTTGGAGGCTCGCAGAGAACTCAGGCTTGCTAACCGCCGGAAATATGCCGGCAGCAAAATTTATAAAAGCAAACTTTCGCCTTATTTAATGCATAAAAATCTCCAGGCAGAGCAGGCCGGGACCATCCATGGATAATTTCTGGCAGACCATCAAAAAGCCGGTTATTGCACTGGCACCCATGGAAGACGTTACCGATACGGTGTTCCGCGAAGTAATACTTTCGGTTTCTGAAGCAGATGCACTGAATGTTGTGTTTACCGAATTTACATCCACCGATGGACTGTGCCACGAAAAAGGCAGGCCGAAAGTGATTGAACGTCTTTTGGTTAATGCCAGCGAAATGCAATTGCTGAAAGCACGAAATACAAAACTGGTAGCCCAGATTTGGGGCAGCGATCCTGAAAAATTCCGTGAATCGGCCCGCATGATTTCCGAAATGAACCTCTTTGATGGCATCGATATCAACATGGGCTGTCCGGCCAAAAAACTGGCAAAAAGTAAAAGCTGTGCCAACCTGATTAATTACCCCGAACTGGCTAAGGAAATTATTTATGCCACTGCCGAATCAACTGATTTGCCGGTAAGCGTAAAAACCCGCATCGGTTTCAGCCGGATCATCACCGAGCAATGGATAGGCCACCTATTGGAAACAACGCCTGCAGCTATAACTGTTCATGGCCGCACCCGCAAAATGATGTCGAACGGGCCCGCGCTGTGGAACGAAATAGGCAAAGCTGTCGCTTTACGGAATCAAACCGGTAGTTCAACACTTATCATCGGTAACGGGGAAGTTTTCAGTTATACGGATGCCATGCAGCGTATTGCGCAATATGGTGTGGATGGTGTAATGGTTGGAACCGGTGTGTTCAAAAATCCCTGGATGTTCAATTCGCAACCTCTTGAAATTGGTATTGGTCAGCGCATTGAACTGATGCGCCGCCACATCAGGTTATACCAGGACACCTGGGGCAGCGGAAAGGATTATAATGTGCTGAAGCGCTTTTTTAAAATTTACCTGAACGGATTTGCCAACGCAGCGCACTGGCGCGATGCATTGATGCGTGCCGGTAATTATGAGGAGGCTTTCCTGCTTCTGAATACAATGGAGACTGAACTACAGGTCCGGCAGGCTTTATAGTTTCATCAATACTTCAGCCAAAGCGATATCCTGCTGATGCGTAATTTTTATATTTCCTGGCTTTCCTTCGGTTAAATGTACTTTAAATCCTGCCGACTGCATTACCGAAGCATCATCAGTAAAAAGGGGTTGAAACGGTTGCTCGAATGCCCGTTTTAATTCAGTTACTCTGAATACCTGTGGAGTTTGAATAGCTCGCAAAAATGAACGGTCGAGCTGGCGCGATGAATCACCTTCAATAGCACGGATGGTATCGGTTAAATGAACTGCAGGTATGGCTGAACCCTGTTTTTCAGCGGTTAGATAAAGTTCCTGTATAAAAGCAGCGTCTATTACCGGCCTGGCCGCATCATGAACTGCTACCAGCCCATCGTCACCAATTAGAGAGAGCCCGTTTTTTACCGAGTCAAAACGGGTTTTTCCTCCACGTGCAACCTGGTGAGGAATATCTATTTTATGCTCCTGGCAAAGTCGATCCCAGAAGTTCACATAATCTGGATGAATAGCAATGATCAATATAACAGCAGGGTCGCAGTGATAAAATGCTTCCAGCGAATACTGTATAACCAGTTTTCCCTTCAGCAGCATAAACTGCTTCGGAATATCCCCTTTCATCCGGCTTCCGGTGCCCCCGGCAACTATAATGGCGTATTTTTTCATGGTATGCTGACTATATTCGATAGCCGTTAAAGTTATTATTTGCCTGGTTGTCAGATATCTCTGAATTTACATATGTCTTCCGAGGTTCCAAAGTTCCAGGTTTCAGGTTCCTGGTTCCCTGCCTGCTGACGCAGTCAGGCAGGTGTCTTCCGTCTCCGGTCTTCTGACCCAGTTCTTCCAACTTCCTACTTCACCAGCAACGCCAGCCCGCCTTCCGAAGTTTCTTTATAAATATCGGGCAAATCGTGGCCGGTTTGGTTCATGGCCAGGCAGGTTTTATCGAAACTGACCCTATGTTGTCCGTCGGATAAAACAGCGTATGCACTTGCATCCATGGCCCTGCCTGCGCCAATGGCATTGCGTTCGATACAGGGAATCTGAACAAGACCGGCAACCGGATCGCAGGTTAATCCAAGGTGATGTTCCAATCCCATTTCGGCAGCATACTCAACCTGTGCTGGTGTGCCACCAAATAACTGGGCTGCAGCACCGGCAGCCATAGCACAGGCAGTTCCTACTTCGCCCTGGCATCCGACCTGTGCACCCGATATGGAGGCATTTTCTTTTACCAGGTTCCCGATAAGCCCGGCAGTAGCCAGTGCCCGAATCAATTTAATATCGGAAAAATCGTATGTATTTTGCGTATGGTACAATACTGCCGGAACCACACCACACGAACCGCAGGTGGGGGCTGTAACAATGGTTCCTCCTCCGGCATTTTCTTCTGAAACGGCCAGCGCATAGGCAAATACCAATGCCCGCTTTTGCAAAGTTCCCGCAGAACTTTTGGCTTTGATATAATAGGATGAAGCTTTTCGCGGCAGATGCAAAATTCCGGGCAATACACCTTCATGCTCAAGACCGCGGACAATGGAATCTTTCATGGTTTTCCATACTTCGGCCAGAAACTCCCAAATATCTTCACCCTCGTGTATTTCGACATATTCCCAGAGCGTTCGGCCGTTTTGCTGGCACCATTTCAGGATATCAGTCATTTTGGTATGTGGGTACACGCTGACCTTCTGAAGTTTGAGTTCTTCATCCTCAATATCGCCACCCCCAACGCTGAATACAGTCCACTCATCCAGCAGTGTACCTTTGTTGTCGAGTGCTTCGAATTTCATACCGTTCGGATGTTGAGGCAGTACAGTATCTTTTTCCCAGATTATTTTTACTTTATCTTCAGGAAACGATTCACGCAGCACCTTATCGGTAAGATGTCCTTTGCCAGTGGCTGCCAGGCTGCCATAGAGGGTGATTCGGATAACTGTGGCAGGTTCGTTTTTTGCCCTGAATCTTTCGGCTGCAATACGTGGCCCCATGGTATGGCTGCTCGATGGGCCAAGCCCGGTTTTATATATTTTGCGTATCGATTCCATAATATTAATTCTTTAAACCATACCGTGATTTTTACGGCTAAAGGTGTTTGTAAGGTACTGCAAAGGTCAAAAAAAAATCCCCTCTGCCGAAGGGATTTTCAAATTAATCAAAATTTTGTTTTTCAGCTACTTAAAGGATAAGCATTGCATCTCCATAAGTGAAGAAACGATATTTCTGCTGAACGGCTTCTTTATATGCTTTCATCAGCAAATCGTAACCAGCATAAGCAGCTACCATCATCATCATGGGCGATTGTGGCAGGTGAAAATTGGTGACCATACTGTTGCCAATGCTAAAATCGTAAGGAGGGAAAATGAATTTATTGCTCCAACCGGTATAGGGCTTCAACTGGCCGGAAATTGTTACCGACGATTCAACGGCTTTCATGGTTGTGGTGCCAACCACACAAACTTTGCGGCGGGCTTCAATGGCCTTGTTTACAATTGCAGCCTGGTCTTCTTCAATAATGAGCTCTTCCGAATCCATTTTATATTTGGTAAGATCTTCAACATCAATGGCGCGGAAATTACCAAGGCCGGCATGAAGTGTTACTTCGGCGAAATCAACACCCTGTAATTCAAGGCGTTTCATGAGCTCGCGGCTGAAATGAAGCCCTGCAGAAGGTACAGCTACCGCACCTTCATTTTTAGCGTAAATGGTCTGGTAACGTTCTTTATCGCTGGGTTCGATATCGCGCAGGCGTTGCAACTCTTCGGGCAGCGGGGTGCGGCCTAATGATTCGATGGTACGTTTGAACTCGCTGTAAGGTCCGTCGAAAAGGAAACGCAATGTGCGTCCACGTGAGGTGGTATTGTCAATAACTTCAGCTACCAATGAGTCGTCGTCGCCAAAATACAGTTTGTTACCAATACGGATTTTGCGGGCCGGATCAACAAGTACATCCCACAACCGGGCTTCGTTGTTAAGTTCGCGGAGCAGAAATACCGTGATTTTAGCACCTGTTTTTTCTTTTTCGCCAAGTAGTAATGCAGGGAATACTTTGGTGTTGTTCAGTACAAAAACGTCTCCGTCGCCAAAATAATTCAGTATATCCTTAAAAGTCTTGTGTTCAATGGTTTGTGTTTTACGATCGAGTACCATCAATCTGGATTCATCACGGTTTTCAACCGGGTGAAGGGCGATCAGGTCATTCGGCAAGTGGTACCGGAATTGCGAGAGTTTCATATTTATAGAATTTCAATTTGTTTCTGGAAAAGTTTGCAAAAGTAGTGAATTTAAGGGGCAAAATCAAGTGTTTCAATGCTTTTGGCCCGGGTATTTAACGCTTTTTATGAAATTGTGGAATCTAAGATTTTATAGGTTGTGTCAGCTGTTTTGCTGTTGCGCCGGCAAAGGATGTAGCATTTTCTTCGCTGGTTTCAACTAACTTTACCAAAGAATAGTCACATATTTAGATACGAAATTGCTTTTACCCGGTCCAAAACTCCGGAATTTTGTCTGCCAAAAAATTGCTACTTTTGCAGCCTTTAAACTCAATTAAATATGATTCGTACACATACTTGCGGAGAACTGAATATGGCCCATGTGGGCAGCAATGTTACACTTTCGGGCTGGGTGCAGCGTTCGCGCGACCTTGGCGGGATGACTTTTATCGATCTGCGCGACCGGTATGGTATCACTCAGCTGGTATTCAACATGGAAACCCATGCCGCCCTGTGTGAACAGGCACGAAAACTGGGCCGCGAATATGTAATCCTGGTTTCGGGTATCGTATCGGAACGAAGCAACAAAAACGCTAAAATGGCTACCGGCGACATCGAAATTACTGTTGAGAAACTGGAAATCCTTAACGAATCGAAAACGCCTCCTTTCACCATTGAAGACAATACCGACGGCGGTGATGAACTCCGCATGAAATATCGCTACCCCGACCTGCGCCGCAATGCCGTGAAACGAAACATGGAATTGAGGCACCGCCTGGCTTTCCAGACCCGTAATTATATGGACAGCCTTAACTTTATTGAGGTAGAGACCCCGGTTTTAATAAAAAGTACTCCCGAAGGCGCACGCGATTATGTAGTCCCTTCACGTGTAAACCCGGGTGAGTTTTATGCGCTTCCACAGTCGCCTCAAACTTTCAAGCAGTTGCTGATGGTCGCTGGGTTCGACCGTTACTTCCAGATTGTAAAATGTTTCCGCGACGAAGACCTGCGTGCCGACCGTCAGCCTGAGTTTACACAGATTGACTGTGAAATGTCGTTTGTTGAACAGGAGGATATTTTTAACACCTTCGAGGGCCTGGTTAAACATCTTTTTAAAACGGTGAAAGGGCTCGAAATAGATAAACTCCCCCATATGACCTGGGCCGATGCCATGAAATACTACGGCAGCGATAAGCCCGATATCCGTTTTGGAATGAAGTTTACAGAACTGACAGAACTGGTTAAGGGCAAGGATTTTAAAGTGTTCGACGAGGCTGAACTCGTGGTCGGCATTTGTGCCGAAGGCTGTGCCGAATATACACGCAAACAGCTTGATGAACTTACTGATTTTGTGAAAAAACCGCAGGTTGGCGCCGGCGGATTGATATATGTGCGTTATGCTGCCGATGGTACCCTGAAATCGTCAGTCGACAAATTTTATACACCCGAAGAGCTTAAAAAATGGGCCGATGCTTTTAATGCCAAACCAGGCGACCTGATACTGGTACTGGCCGGAAAAGCGAATAAAACCCGGAAAGCATTAAACGAACTCCGCCTCGAAATGGGTACCCGGCTCGGTTTGCGTAATCCCGAAACTTTTGCACCGCTTTGGGTGTACGATTTTCCGTTGTTGGAGTGGGACGAAGAAACCCAGCGTTTTTATGCCATGCACCATCCATTTACTTCGCCTAAACCCGAAGATATTTCATTGCTCGATACCAACCCGGGTGCAGTTCGTGCCAATGCCTACGATATGGTTATCAATGGTGTTGAAGTGGGCGGAGGTTCAATACGTATCCACAACAAACCGCTACAGCATAAAATGCTGCAGTTGCTCGGTTTTAGCGAAGAAGATGCACAGGCCCAGTTTGGTTTCCTGATGAATGCATTCGAATTTGGTGCTCCTCCGCATGGTGGTATTGCTTTCGGCTTCGACCGTTTATGCTCATTGTTTGGTGGCAGCGAATCCATCCGCGATTATATCGCTTTCCCCAAAAACAACGCTGCCCGCGATGTAATGATCGATTCGCCCTCACGTATTTCGGACGATCAGCTGAAGGAACTGAGTTTAAAAATTTCAATTTAGCCTCATACCTGCATTATAAAAAACCTCGTTTAATCCTAAGCGAGGTTTTTTTGTTTCTACAGCAACATTTCATTTCTAAAAGAACCATAAGCAAATGTCAGTTGTAAATTAAGATTTGTGAATCTGAAATTTAACGGCCGAAACATTCAACAAAATATTATAAATCAGCGGTATAGCTGAATATTTTCTTATTTTTCATCGTAACTTTGTATTGTTTTTCAGAAGTTGCATTACTACATCAGTACCAGTAAAATTTAAAGTTTACCAGGTATGAGCAGCCTCGAAACCATCATGAAAAGCCTGCTTCACCATGCTGGGATTTCAGTAAATGGCCCCGGTGATGCCGATCTCCAGGTTAAAAACCAGGCATTATACAAACGTGTACTCCGGGGCGGATCGATGGCGCTGGGCGAGTCGTATATGGATGGCTGGTGGGATGCAAAGAAGCTTGATGAGTTTATTTACCTGGTTTTAAGCGCATCGCTCGAAAAAGAGGTGAAACCCCTGAAAATGCTGCCTTATTTGTTAAGTGCTGTCATTTTTAACCAGGGTCGAAAAGCTAAAGCATTTGAAATAGGGGAAAAGCATTACGACCTGGGGAACGATCTGTTTCAAAAGATGCTCGATAAACGAATGGTTTATTCGGGAGCCTATTGGAAAAATGCAGAAAACCTGGATGAGGCCCAGGAAGCAAAACTTGATTTAATATGCAGGAAACTATACTTACAGCCCGGCATGAGTGTTTTGGATGTGGGTTGTGGATGGGGATCCTTTT
>CALCJE010000042.1 GCA_937965665.1 uncultured Bacteroidales bacterium | reverse complement strand
TTCGCTGGCAGGAATGAGTATAATCGGGGGCTTATCGGTACATACTTTTACGAAAGCATTCGGAACCATTTTCCTTGGTCAGCAGCGTAGCAGACTCAAAAATAAACCTCAGGAAGTTTCATCGCTCATGCTTGTTCCTCAATATTTAATAATTGCGATCATGCTGAGTGTGGCTTTTATACCCCGGTTTTATTTAGGAATTGTGGGGAATGCACTTACGGCGATGAATTTATTAAATACAGATGCGTTGGTTACTGCTGCTTATGCCCGCACACTCAGCACCATTAGTTTATATTCGTTGCTGCTGGTTGCAATTGCTGCTGTTATATGGCTGGTAAGATCAACTATTTTAAAACATCGCGCCCAGCGAATTGATGCTACCTGGGGTTGCGGATATACTGCACCAACCAGCCGGTTGCAATACACGGGAAAATCATTTTCAAAACCCCTGGGGAAAATATTTAACTACTTCCTCATTGAAAAAAAGCACTACGAAGAACTGAGGCCCAATGAGGTGTTCCCGGTAAAACGGGATTATTATTCTCATTATCACGATTTCTTCGAACGGAAACTAATTAATCCCATCGTATCGCGGTTGAATTTTTCGGCCAATTACTTCAGTTTTATTCAGAATGGCCGCGTACAGTCGTATGTGTTGTATGGTATCGTTTTTATCCTTGCCATATTTCTGCTTACTGTTTTTAACATCGTATCATGAACCTGGTAATAGCATTTTTGCTCGTACCTTTTACCGGTATGCTTCTGATCCCTTTTCTGAAAGTGAATGGGAAAGGAATACTTACTTTTGCGTTACTTTCGGTAAATGCATTGATTTCTGGATATTTAGCGATACAAAGCCTCATAGGGGATGATATTGTTTTCAGCTTTCCCGGAAGTTTAATTACTGGTGATATACCCATTCGGATTGATGCCTTGTCGGGTTGGTTTATCCTGATTATCAGCCTCGTATTTCTGACCGGTTGCTTTTATGGACTTTTTTACATGAAAGCTTACAAAGAGCAGAAGAATAACCTTTCGTTGCATGCAATTGCATTTTTGTTTCAGTACACTTCACTGGTAAGCATTTGCATGATTCAGAATAGTTTTGTATTCCTGCTTGCTTGGGAGGTGATGGCATTAACTTCTTTTTTAGTTATCATATTCGATCACGAACATCTGGCAACCATAAAAGCCGGGATCAATTATCTGATTCAAGCCCATTTCTCTATTGTTTTCCTGATGATAGGTTTTATTTGGGTAGCATCGAAAACCGGCAGTTATGATTTTCAGTCAATTACAACGTATTCTCAATCCATTTCGGGTCCGGCTTCGGTGATGTTTTTCCTTTTCTTTTTTACAGGGTTTGCGCTTAAAGCCGGGTTTGTTCCATTTCACACCTGGCTGCCTTATGCGCATCCGGCAGCGCCTTCGCATGTATCGGGGATGATGTCGGGAGTGATCATAAAAATCGGTATATTTGGAATAATGAGGATGTTGCTGGTAATAAAAACGGATTATGTTACTGTTGGATACATCATTTTAATCCTTTCGCTGGTTTCGGGATTGTATGGTGTAATGCTTGCCATTGTTCAGCATAACCTCAAAAAGCTGCTCGCTTATCACAGCATCGAAAACATAGGAATTATAGGAATTGGCATAGGTATCGGAAGTATAGGTTTAGGCACCGGAAACCAGGTTTTAGCTACCCTTGGTTTTGCCGGTGCGTTGTTGCATACGCTGAATCATGCCCTGTTTAAATCACTCCTTTTTTATACGGCAGGGAATGTTTACCTGGCTACGCATACCCTTGATATTGAAAAACTGGGTGGGCTGATAAAGAAGATGCCTCAAACGGCTTTACTTTTCCTGGTGGCAGCTATCGCCATCAGTGGGATTCCGCCTTTTAACGGTTTTGTTTCGGAATTTATCATTTATAGCGGCGTTTACAACTGGTTGTCGGATGCATCGCTGGTTTCGCTTTTGTTAGCAGTTTCTACCACCTCGGGGCTTGCCATGATCGGGGGCCTGGCGATGCTTTGTTTCACGAAAGCCTTTGGGGTTGTTTTCCTTGGATCTGCCCGGAGCGAACTACCTGCGTCGTGCAGCGAAGTACCTTTTGCCCAGCTTATTCCATTGTATATTTTAGCCGGAATGATCATCGCGATAGGATTGTTCCCAATGGCTTTTATCAGCCTGTTATCGCATCCGGTCAGCCTTTTTACCGGTACATCCGGCTTTGGACTTAGCCCGGCACAGGTAACAGTTTTCAAAGCGATACAACCAGTTAGCTGGGCATCGTGGATACTTATCCTGCTGGTAATCAGCATTTATACAATCAGACGATTTGCCTTAAGCCAACGTAAAATCACTACTGGTACTACCTGGGGATGTGGTTATGAGGCAGGTACTCCCAAAATTCAATATACGGCCGGCTCGTTTGTACGGTCGTACAGCAAGTTATTTTCACCGTTTTTGCAAATTGGCAAACATGAGGACGAAGTGAAGGGAATATTCCCGCCGCCAGCGCATTATCATACGCATCCATACGATAAGGTGGAGCGATGGCTGATTGATGAACCTTTGAAACACAATAAATCGTTCATGGGGCGCTTCGTGTTCCTTCATAACGGCAAGCTCCAGTTTTACATACTGTATGGAGTTATTTTTATACTTGCGGTAATAAGCATACCGTTTATTTATGAGAAAGTATATTCATTCATCGAACTTTTAAAACAACTATAACATGCTGAGTGCACTTTTAATAGTAATAGCGGCTATCTTTTTTACGGGCATCATTATCCGAACAAAGAGCCTGGCTTCGGGTCGCAAAGGGCCGCAGATTATGCAGCCGGTGCTCGATGTTATCCGGTTGTTCCGTAAAGGCGTGGTGTACAGCGAAACCACCAGTTTTATTTTCCAGATCGCACCAACAATTTACTTTGCATCGGTGGTAATGGCCATGCTGGTTGTACCTTTCGGCCAGTCGAGCGGAGTGCTGAGTTTTAATGGCGACTTTATCTTTTTTGCCTATGTGCTGGCGTTGGGAAAGTTTTTCAGCATCATTGCAGCCATGGATACCGGCAGCAGTTTCGAAGGTATGGGTGCCAGCCGCGAAGCCTTGTATTCGATGTTTGCCGAACCCGCTTTCTTTATCCTGATGGGATCGCTGGCCTTGTTATCAGGCCATACGTCGTTCCAGGAAATTTTTACAGCACTTCATATCGGTTCACAAATCAGCTATGCGCTGGCTGCACTGGCAACTTTTGTAATCCTGATGATCGCCATGATCGAAAGCAGCCGTATGCCGATTGACGACCCTAAAACCCACCTGGAACTTACCATGATTCATGAAGTTATGATTCTGGATAACAGCGGTTTCGACCTCGGACTAATTTTAACCACCGGCTATCTGAAATTTGCCATCTATGGCGCACTTATCGTGAACCTTTTTATTGGTGTAATCCCTTACCAATATGCCATTCCTTCATTTTTTGCTATTCAATTCCTGATGGCTGTTACCATAGGAATTATTGAGTCGTTCATGGCCCGTTTCCGCATGAGCCACAACCCGCAGTTTATTGTAGCACTTACCTCGGTAAGCCTGCTTATTTTCTTCGGAGTGCTTCTGATACTTAATAAATTCATGTAAAATACGTTAATTCAGCTTTATACAATGATACATGTACTTTTAATCACATTTATAATCACACTTTTTTATATGGCCATAGCTAACCGGCTGATGACTTATATAAAGGTGCTGGCATTGCAGGGCGTAATTTTGTTTTTTGTTGTCTTTCTGCAACTTAGCGAAATAAATACGCTCAACCTGGTACTTATCATGCTCGAAACCATTGTGTTCAAATCGTTGGCTGTGCCGTTATTCCTCAGCCACCTGCTTAAGCGGAACAATATTACGCGCGAAGCCGAACCCTTTCTCCCCAATTTTGTGTCGCTGGTAATCACCACTTTTATAGTGGTTATAACCATATTGATTTCCAATACAATTAAGGACGATAACCTGGATAAAATTTTCTTTGTTGTTGCGCTTTCAACCTTATTTTTCGGGCTTTACCTGATTGCAACCCGGCGGAAAATCATCACCCATGTAATGGGATATATGGTAATTGAAAATGGCGTTTTTGTGCTTTCATTGGCTGTAGGAAACGAAATGCCGATGCTGGTGAACCTGGGAATTATGCTGGATATTTTTGCCAGCGTGCTTATACTCGGCATATTCCTGAATAAAATCGGCGATGTATTTAAAAATGTGAGTGTGGATCAGTTGAGTAATTTAAAAGATTATTAATAGCGAAAACCAAAGAGCCAAATGATTGGAGTTTATCTTTTAGGAGCATTGGCGATTGCCATCATTCTATTTATCAGCAGGAACAAAATCTTTGTGTACTCCCTTGCGGGACTTTTCCTGGTTTTGCAATCGGTGTTTGCAATCTATTCCTGTTTCCATTACGGCAGCACCGAGTGGATTTATTTTACCTATGATTCACTGGGGGTTATATTGCTTATCACCATGAGCATTGTAGCTATACCTGCGCTTATACATAGCTATATTTATATTGAAAACCACCAGGAAAATGCCCAGGCCAGAGCCATCTATCTAACTTCGATGGTGCTGCTGATCATGGCCATCAGCGCCGGATATCTTTCAAATCACATTGCAGTTACCTGGATATTTACCGAAATTACCACGCTGAGTGCTTCGGCCCTGATTTATCACCACCGCAATAAACTGGCGCTCGAAGGCACCTGGAAATATGTCTTCATCTGTGCCATCAGTATTACATTTATTTTTATCGGGATATTGTTTCTGAGCCTGTCGCTGCAACATGCCGGTTCCGACGATCTTTCATTTAAAAACCTTTTGGCGAGAAGAACAGAACTAAATCCTGTTTGGCTGAGGATGGCTTTTCTATTCATTTTTACAGGATTTACAGCTAAGCTCGGACTTGTACCCATGTTTACTGCCGGTATCGATGCCAAAGATAAAGCCCCTGCCCCGGCTGGTGCGCTGCTTGCCACCGTGCTTATGAACCTGGGATTTGTCGGGATTTTTCGTTTTTACATAGTCATTGCAAACACACCACTTTTACACTGGGCACAGTTGGTGGTGGGTACAGCTGCTTTTCTTTCCATATTTGTGTCAACAGTGTATATGCTGAAAGTGAAAAACGTGAAACGTATGCTGGCCTACTCAGGAATTGAGCATATGGGAATTGTGATGCTTGGTGTTGCCGCCGGTGGTATTGGGTATTATGCGGCAGTACTTCATATTATTCTGCATGCTTTTGTAAAATCGAGCCTTTTCTTCCAGTTTAACCAGCTTTACAGGGTTTTTCAGGATAAAAGCATTTACCATATCGGCAATTACTTTAAATACAATGCAACCGGTGCCATGGTGCTTTTATTCGGTTTTATCAGTGCCACAGCCATGCCGCCATCGGGATTGTTTGTGAGTGAATTTTTGATTTTTAAATCCATTTTCGATGCAGGACAGATTGCACTCCTCATCGCTGTGCTGTTGCTGCTAACCTTGATAATTTTTGCTTTCGGGAAAAACATCTTCAAAATACTTTTTATTCCGGCAGTGGGTTTCGATGATTCAAATATTGAAAAGATAAGCCCCTGGGAATCACTTTCACAGTTTTTGTTCCTGGCATTTGCCGTTTACCTGGGATTAAATCCACCGGCAATTTTTGTTCAGATGCTGAAAGACAGCGTGAGCCTTTTACCGATGTAGAGACGTGATGCCCGCGGGGAGATTAGTGAATAATGAACAGCGAACAGTGAATAACGAATAACATCAACACCTAACCCTAAATCCTGGATCCTTCAATGCATTACCTAACCATAAAAAACAATCAGTCGGTATCACTTTCAGAAATTCCTGAAGTTTCGTACAGCACTTTTCTGGTTTTAAATACAGGAATGGTGGCTGAGAACCTGGGAAGGCATTGCGTGAATTATTTCGGTTACCCGGATGGAGACCAAATTAAACTGATTTGCTGCATTGCCGATGATACGGATCATTTGATATATATTTCGTCCTGCAGGGTGGATGTAAATACGGAATATGCTTCATTCACCGCCAAAAATCTTTGTTTCGAAAAGTTTGAACGCGAGATACACGAGAACTTTGGTGTAATGTATTCGGATCATCCCTGGTTGAAACCGGTTCGTTATGCGCACGATCGCGTTGACATGAACGAGATTATCGCGAATTATCCTTTTTATTCTATTGATAGCGAGGAACTTCACGAAGTAGGCGTAGGGCCGATACATGCTGGCATTATTGAACCGGGTCACTTCAGGTTTATATGTAACGGGGAGCAGATTTTACATCTCGAAATCCAGTTAGGATATCAGCACAGAGGAATAGAAAAATTATTCCTCGAAACAAAAAAACTGAATCAGTTGGCTACGCTTGCCGAAAATATTGCCGGCGACACTGCCGTGGGGCATTCCGTGGCTTTTGCTCATGTTTGGGAAAGCTTGTGTGGATTCGAGTCGACACGCGATCTCGATTTTGCCCGGACTGTAGCCCTAGAGCTGGAACGCATTGCCATACATACCGGCGATTTGAGTGCCGGCTGCACAGATATTGCCTATCAGCTTGGCAGTTCTGTTTTTGGAAGGTTACGTACCCCTATCATCAACTTTATGCAGGAGTGGGGCGGAAATCGCTTGTCGAAAGGATTGATCCGTCCGGGGCAGAATAAATTCCCTTTTACGCAGGCACTTGCCGACAGGCTCAAACAGGTACTCGATGCTTTTGAACCTGACTTTGATGAAATGAACGAAGTGCTTTTTAACATGCCCAGCGCCTTGTCGCGTTTTGAGCGTACCGGCGTGGTTTCGATAGAGGATGCTGCAGCCATTGGTGCAGTAGGCATGGCGGCCCGTGCATCGGGATCAGCCAGGGACATCAGACTTACACACCCGCATAGCCTTTATGCTGAACTCAATCACGAACCTTTTATAAAACATCATGGCGATGTATATTCACGCTTCCAGATTCGCAGAAAAGAAGTGACCCAATCCATAAAATACCTGCGTACGCTGATTGCTGATGTGCCAGCCGTGGCTGAGATAAAACCAGCAAAAGCAACATCGGCTCCCGGAGCCAATTTGTTTACCCTTTCGCTGGTTGAAGGCTGGCGCGGCGAAATATGCCATTGCGCAATTACCAATGCCGATGGCGAATTAAAACATTACAAAATAAAGGATCCCTCGTTCCATAACTGGCTGGCACTTGCACTTTCGGTAAGGAACAATGAAATTTCGGATTTCCCTATCTGTAATAAAAGCTTTAATTTGTCGTACTGCGGAAATGATTTGTAAAGGGATTTGGGATAAGGATTTAAGGACCGGGGCTTGTGACTACCGACACTTCGTAGCCCAGGACAACACTTCCGACCTTCCATTTTCAATTAACCATTAACTACACGCCATCAATATGTACAATAACATCAAAATCCTCTACCACCAGGGCAAACAGTTTATTCCCGATGTTACCACAGCCAAAGTACCGGGTATTTTCAGGGGGCGGCCGATAATAGGCACTGCAAAAGTGGATGAAACTGAGCTGATGGAAATGTGCCCGGTAAATGCAATATCGGTTAACCCGGTTTCCATTGACCTTGGGAAATGTACTTTTTGTGGCGAATGTGCCATGCGGTTTCCCGAAAAGATAACTTTTACCACCGACTACAAAATCTCAACAAATGACAGGGAAAGCCTCGTAATAAAAGAAGGCGACGATAAGCCGGTAAGCGTAAATTCCGACAAGGTGAGACCTGAAATCCAAAAATTATTCGGCCGATCGATGAAATTACGGCAGGTTTCGGCCGGTGGCGATAATAGCTGCGAATGGGAACTTGGTGCGGCTAACAATGTGCAGTTCGATATGGGGCGTTTTGGTATTGAATTTGTTGCTTCGCCACGCCATGCCGATGGTATCGCGATTACAGGCCCGATAACGGAAAATATGGCCGAGGCACTCCAGATATGTTACGATGCCACTCCTGATCCCAAAATAATTGTGCTCGTAGGAACTGATGCTATCAGCGGTGGAATATTTGCCGGCAGCCCGGCCCTCAACCGTACATTTCTGGAAAATCATACCGTCGATCTGTATATCCCGGGTAACCCGGCACACCCGCTGACCATCATAAACGGGCTACTGGATCTCACAAGGAAGCGGAAGTAAGATTAGTTTCCAGACTTGAAAACACATTACTGTTCATTGTATTATGCTAATCTCCTGGCGGAGAAAATCAATTCGGCAAGGTTCATGAATATTGAATATGAGGGTAAGATATTCTTGCATTTCGTATTTTTTGAAAAGCAGACAAAGCACACACAGCTATTTTTCAGCAGTACCTGATTAACCAGCCAATTACAATGACAAAAATCAATTGCCTGCCCGGATGTTTTCATGGTCAGCCCGAAAACAGCTAAAATCGACGGAGAAATATCTTGACTGCAGCCAGGAACCCGGCTATTACCCAGGCATGAGTTTTACCTACGGGAAGAAAATCCTGAAGACATCCGGGAGCAGTTTATAAATGCACGGTATCTTTTGACCAAATGAACCGTATCTTTTGACTAAATGAACGGTATCTTTTAACCAAATGAACCGTATCTTTTAACCAAAAGCCCGGCATCTATTCACCAGCTACACACAGCGTTGTTACCAGCCATCCGAAGCCGCTCAAAAACAACATATTACTTCAATTAAAAAAATAGCCTTGCTTCTGGATGAAACCCAGGTTGAGAGCCTGTTATTGAAAAGAACCGGAAAGTAAAACCGCCGTTAAAAATACTTCTTCCGGAATGTAACAGCAATATTTCAGGGTAAAGTTATTTCCGGTTCAGGAACAGGAACAGCCACAACCGCAGCCTTCGGGCTTTTGCGCGGTAACGGTGATACTGAAGATGCCTGTTTCCCCGTTTTTAAATTTCTCCAGCTTATCGGCTGTCAGATATTTCAACAACAAATCGTCGGGCAGTTCAATTTTCTTTTCCTTTTTCACCTCCACATTAATGAAACCCGATTGTTTAATAATGCCCAGGTATTCTTCCTGCTGCAGTGCACCTGCAACACAACCGGCATACATGGCAGCATCTTCTTTAAGCTCATTGGGTAATTCGCCCTGCAGCACCACATCCGAAATACAGAAATGCCCGCCTTGTTTCAGCACCCTGTATATTTCGCTGAATGCTTTTTGCTTATCCGGAACCAGGTTAAGCACACAATTACTGATAACCACATCAACCACACCAAACCTTACCGGGATATTTTCGATGTCACCGAGTATGAAATCCACGTTGCTATAGCCCAGTTTTCGGGTATTTTTGCGGGCTTTTTCAACCATGGCTTCGGTAAAATCAATACCGGCCACATAACCTTCGTCGCCAACCAGGGCGCGGGCCACAAAACAATCGTTACCGGCTCCTGACCCCAGGTCGAGCACGGTGTTGCCCGGTTTTATGCCGGCATACTCGGTGGGTAGCCCGCACCCCAGTCCAAGGTCGGCATCGGGCACATAGCCCTTCTGATCTTCGTAGTTTTCGCTAAAAACAGAATAATCCACAATAGATCCGCAGGACACTGAACCGCAGCTTGAGGGTGCATTCTGCTCCCTGGTTTGCGTGGCAATTTGTCCGTATTTTTCCTGTACTACTTTTTTAATATCTTCCATGAGTTTATTTATTTTGAATCGTTATCAACTTTTCTGCAATTTTCACCGCGTCGGCAACATATTTCCGGCAACTGGTATTAAAAAGATTTCTTTCAACAATTATAGCGTGTTCTTTTTCGTCGCGCATATCCAGGTTATCAAGCAGGTGCCGGCAGGTGCTTGAGCCATGCAGCTTTTCAAACGCTTCGAACAGCTGAACGGTTTTCTCGTACGTCAATTTTTTCTTTTCTTCTGCATCGTGAAAAGCTTTGCCAAATTTAAGTCCCAGCGCCATAGCAGCACCGGTTACCGCACCGCAGGTATACTGTTGCCGGCCCATACCTCCGCCAAAGGCACAGGCCACCCTGAGCGATTCGTCCTCGCTGAGGCCAAGCTCGCCCGCAAACGAAGCCAGCACCGACTGGGCACAGTTAAAACTGTTATCAAAATAATTCAGCGCACGGTCAGCCCGATCAGGCAGAAGCTGGTTTTTCAATTCTTCTTCGTAAAAATGCAGGAAAGCAGTTTTTATTTCATCGCGGACGCGGTAAAACTTGCCCATTACAAATTCAGGAGTTCCCTTTGCCTGCGAAGGATCATCAAAACCCATATGCAGGCGATGTTTCACTTTACCTGTAAAAGCCGGGCAGGATTCGTTGGCACCTCCGCAAACAGTGATTACATAATCCCATTCCTTATCCAGGTACAAATCAAGAGCATCGGAAGTATGGTGGCTGATGTCAATTCCGGCTTCCTGCATCACAAGCACAGTGGTTGGATTTAGTTGTCCCGATGCATACGTACCTGCCGAATACACTTCGAGTCGTTTATCGAACGACTGCAGAAACCCGTGGGCCATCTGGCTCCGGCACGAATTACCGGTACATACTATAAGTATCTTCATGGAGTTAACATTTACAGGATTTTGCTTTTTCGAGTTGCGTGGCCATATTTCGCAGCACCTGGATGATTTCTTCGAGGCCAATAGCATTGATGCAGTAATTTACTTTTACGCCATCAACGGTTCCCTGCACCAGGTTACAAGCTTTTAACTCCTGCAGATGCTGACCTACTGTGGTGCGGCTGAGCGGAAGTTCTTCGGTGATGTCGCCGGTAATGCAGGTGCCTGTTTCGATCAGGTAGTTGATGATTGCCAGCCGCGCAGGGTGCGACAATGCTTTAAAATAGGTAGCTGCCAGCTGCAGCGATTCATCGAATAATTCCGTTTTTGCCATGTTGCGAATTAGATATGACGCAAATATACGGCATAATTTAAAATGACGTATAAATACGACATATATTTTGCTTTTAATTTCAGGAACAGGAATATTAGTGCCATGGTTGTTCATGTTGAAATTCCCAACTAAGGCAACTTACACAAGATAATTTGCAATTTGCTATGAATAGAAAATTCAGGTTTAAAATCTTCTGTACAACGTAACACCCTTGATTTCAGACACCAGCGTACAAATTCAAAATTTCAATACAGAAGTCGGAAGTTTTTATTACACTCCCAGCCAGGTTAAAGCAGCTTCGTAGGTACTGAAAATTTCGACATTAAACGGGTACCGGTTTTTGATATTCTGCCCGAACATGGTCGACATGGCAACCTGCTGCGGAGTAGCGGTAAGCAGTGCAAACTTTTTGTTTTTTTTCTGCCCGGGCATGGCGGAAAAAATTTCGAGCACCGAGGGTATATCGGTTGTATCAATAGCAAATGACGCCTGGCGCAGATCAACCAGAACCGAGAAATCAGGATTGTAATCGGGGCTGCTCCATATCAGGCTTAACTCTGAGCGCAGCACCGTTGGATTAATTTCGCCTATTAGTGTTGTAAAGGCAATTTTTAATGAAATGTCACTTGAATAATTCACTCTTGTAGCGGGTATTTTGGGTATTAATGAAATATTTTCTTCGCGAACCGGTAATGTAAAATAAAACCTGCTTCCTTTTCCTTTTTCACTCTCGAGCCATATTTTACCTCCGTTACGCTCAACCAGGTCCTTACACAGCAGCAGGCCGAAGCCGGTTCCTTTTTCGCCTTGCGTTCCGGGTGAGGAACTAATTTCATCCACCCTGAAAAGCTTTCTTTGTTTTTCTTTCGAGATTCCGATTCCAGTATCACTAACTGAGATTCTTACAGTATCTTTTACTGATTCGGCTTCTAATGTTATGACACCTCCTGCCGCTGTAAATTTAATGGCATTGCTCAACAGGTTGCGCACCACGGTTTGGATGGCAAATTTATCAGCAAAGGCTTCAAGGGTTTTATCAATCACCAGGTTAACCTGTACCTGTTTACGGTTGGCTTCAGCCCCCAGGATGATAGCCGTTTCCGAAACAAGCTCATGCACCTGGAAATGTTCTTTCTCGCGCTCGCCTCTTCCCATTTGTACAGCCGACCACGCCAGCAAATCGTTGAAAAGCTGAAATGTTTGTGTTGCTGATTTGTTCAGGGTTCCAATAATTTCGAGCAGTTCAGCCTCATCGAAATCATTAATATTTTCGGCCAGCAATGAGGTAAGGTTCATCATCGACCCCAGGGGACTCCGCAGGTCGTGCGCCAGCACAGAGAAAAGTTTATCCTTGTCGCGGTTGAGCAAGGCAAGATCCTGGTTACTCCGGGCCAGATCTTGTTCGGCCTTTTCCCTTTCCTTCATCTCTTCGTGCAACTCGTCGTTGGCCCTGCTTAGCTCAGCCGTGCGCTCGGCAACTTTTGTTTCGAGCTGTGCATTTACCATTCTCATTTCACGGGTAAGCTTTATATTTTCGGCAATCACCATATACTGATGCAGAATAAAAAATACGATGATCAGGCCAATCATCATCACAATTCCTTTGGATAACAGGAACGACTGGTTTAGCACAAAGATCAGAAGTAACCCGATAACAATAATGAGTAAAACCCCGGGCAGGTAAACAATCCATTTACCGGCTTTAAAAGCGTTTACTTTTTTAGAATCATTTTCTTGGTGCATGCGCAACTGCCTGTACCCCTGTATAGCAGCAATCAACATTACTCCATAAAATCCATAATAACCGAAATCAATCAGGAAATCGCGGGTAAAAGGTGCATAAATGGAGGCAACCAGGTAAAACAAATCACTGGCAAATAGAAATGCCCCTCCTGCAAAAATGGTACCCAATACCCTTTGATTGTTCTTTTCCGGGTAGGTAAAAAATACAATCATGATGATCCAAAGCAGGATTATATCCAGCACCGGGTATATAAAAACCATGAGCAGGGTAAGCGGGTCGAAATCGAGATATGGCTTACCGCGAAGCAAAAGCAGCGTAGAGAACAAAACAACAGCCGACAAAACCAGGATACTTATTTCGACAAACACGAGGTTACGCCTGTGCGACGGTGGCTGGGCACCTGGTAACATAATAACGCCTGCAATGAGGAACGACGTGGCTGAAATATAAAAAACGTCAGTTATTGAGATAAACGGATCAATCTTTTCACATACCAGGTACAGATATATTGAATCGCCAATACTCCATGCGCCCAGTGATAGCGCCATGAACAACAAGGTCCGGCTTACGGCAAAATCTCTTTTTTTTGATTTCAGGTACAGAATTACAATAATGGCTGTTACCAGCGCGGATACAACAGTTTCGAATATCGCATTGAAAACCGCCAGCACATCGTTCGAAAAAGGAAGAAGATTTACCAGCCCATTTAATGCAAGCAGGATAACAAAAGAAATGATAACAGGTACAGGCTTAATTCGGTCCGAGAATGACAAAGGCATAATTACTTTAGCAAATATAGTTGTAGTTTTCAGTTGATACTTTTGCAATGTCTGTTTGTGTCCAACTCAAGCAATCCAGGCATGAGCACCAGAAAGAAGATATTGAAATTCATGAAATTGTGCTCAAAAATACAAAGAATCCTGTTACCTCCAACTATGTTCTACTTTCATCAGGGCATATGAGTTTATGATGTACTTTTACCCGATTTAACCCCAGACCTAATATCCAAACCATGGAAGATTTTTTTAAAGAAACAGCCATGCTATCAGGCAATATGTATAACCTGTCGCCGATACAGGCACATAAACTCTGCCTCAATGGCGTAATATTGGTTGATGTAAGGGAAGAACACCTGAACCGGTATAAAATCTTTGATGTGGCAAACCTGGTCTTTTGCCCGCTGAAACGGCTCCGCGATTTGCTATCGGACTTGCCCACCAATAAGCCGCTTATAGTTGCCGATGCCAGCGGAATTCACAGCCCTGAAGCAGTGAAAATAATGATGGATAATGGCTTTGCAGGTATGTGTGCCAACCTCTCAGGCGGGCTGGTAAGCTGGGAACATTCGGGCTTGCCCGTAAAAATTAATTACAACGAAAGAATCCCCGGAAAGCTGGTTACCACACCCGAAATTAAAGATTAAGAAAGAGTTGTGAATACCCCTCAAAATTAGTACTTAAAGGAAACAGGCAGTAGCTGCCCAGGCCAAGATCAGAGCACCTTGTCATGGGGTTTGCGTTCCCAGTTTTGATCAGCCTCTTCGATGATTTGCTCCGACGATTCTTTACCCAGGTAAGCATCGATGAGCAGGTGAGCCAGGTAAATAATGGGTGTAAGCAATATTGCCACCGAAATTTTATAAATATACTGAATAAGCCCAACCCTGAAAACCTGCTCGAGGCTCCAGTTCCCCAGAAAATAGAAGGCAATAAACAGGATTACAAAACTGTCGATAACCTGCGAAATAACGGTGGAACCGGTTGACCGAAGCCACAGGAACCTGTGACCTGTCATTTTCTTAAAATAATGAAACACGTATGCATCAATGAGCTGGCTCACCAGGAATGCAGTGAGCGATCCTATAATGATCCCCAGCCCGGCCCTGAAAATGGTTGAGTAGGCGTAATTAATATCCAGCGGCCTTCCCAGGTTATCGATGCCATTCAGTTTGAGCCAAAAATCAGCAGGCGGCATACCCGTCCAGATCAATATTACGATAAAAGAATAGCCCACCATACCTGCGGTGATGAAGCTGATACGGCGCACACCTGTTTTACCAAAATACTCGTTGATGATATCAGAAAAAACAAACACTACCGGCCATATCAGCACACCAACGCTCATATTCAGATCGGTAACCACGCCAAAAATATTCAGTTGCAAAGGTGGAATCCCCAGTATTTTTTCGAGCGAAAATATTTTAACGCCACCAAGTTCAGCAATCAGTGCATTGGTAATAAAGAAACTTCCCAGCAGCAAATACAGGAAGGTTTTCTTTTTCAGGGGGGCCATTTCGCTCATAACCGGTAATATTTTATTATTGTGATACTTATGCTCAATGTTTAAATTTTATCGGGCATCCCCTATTTTTTATTTACTGACTTAAGTTCGATACCTCGTTTCTTCCATCGCCCATCGCCCCTCTTCAAGTGAGGAAAAATAATTTCAAACATACGCTTAGAATTACTCAACCATTTTCACCCGGAAACAATCACTTTCACTACGCTTACTCCCAGGTAACCACAGCCAGTCGTTTTCGTCCATCCATGCGTATCTTCAATGGATTATCAAACCTTACATGCCTGAAAAAGTTCGTTTTTGCTACCAGTTTTTGCCTTTTTAATAGTTCGTAATCTATAAAACTGTTGCCCATTTCGGGCTGCACCGAGAAATAACCAACATTCATGGATGTAACGTTATGAAAAAAGTGCGAGCCCGAAGATGCATCAAGCGGGTATCCTTCGAGGCTGGTTTCGACGATGGTTTTGGCGTTACTGATCTGGGGCCAGTTCACCGGGATGCCGATCCAGCGGTCGCGTGTACCCCAACGCCCCGGACCTATCAGTATATATTTACGGTTTTCCTTCCGCATCCCATGATTCAGTTCCTCTATTTCGGCCACCATTTCCTGTGTTTTGCTCTTATCGAATTCATCTTTATCGATATAAATCACATCCGTGATATCCGAAACTAATCCATTGCCCATCCCCTTTTCGGAAAAAATAACAATCTCATCTTTTTTAATCTCATCCATATCAACCTGGTAATCGAGTTCAGCGCCAATTAAAGGTTTGATCTGCAACAGGTAAAAGGTGGTTTTATAATTGGCATCACGGGTCAGATCAATGGCAAATTCAATTTCAACGGGTGTTCCCATGGCTTCCTTAACGATATCGAGTACAACCTCGATGGTTTTAGCCATAGGGCAATAGTCGTATTTCAACACATTGCTGAAGTTAATTACCCTGGGGCCAGGTGTGTTCGTACCCGGAACCAGCCGCTGGTTGTCGCGATCGTAAACTGATGCCAGGTGGCGCAGGGTGCCGTGGTGTTCGGCTTCGTCGATCTCAATTTCGCGCAGACCGGCCATTTCGCCCTCCAGCAGGTTAACGTCACTTTTAGCCAGGTCGACTGCCAGGAATTTTACCTGCGAATTTTTATATAAATCCTTGGGTGTAAGTATTTCAACAGCCGGGTATG
>CALCJE010000041.1 GCA_937965665.1 uncultured Bacteroidales bacterium | reverse complement strand
ATCCTTCCTTTTCGAACCACATGCCCGGTGCTGTGCCGTTCGGGTTGGGAATTACCGTGCAGTTGGCGGGCACCATCGCCTGCAGTCGGTTGAGTTCGGTAACAGCCACACCGCGTGCCGAAAAAAGCTTTTCTACATTTTTATAGGCAGCTTCGCTGAATACCAGCGATGTATCGAAATATTTGCAAAACGTTTGCTTGGTGATGTCATCCTTGGTGGGGCCTAATCCTCCGGTAACCAGGATCAGTTGGGCCCGATGGCTTGCCTCCCGGAGCGTTGTGAGAATATGTTGCTGGTTGTCGGAAATACTTGTGATCTGGTGTACCCTGATTCCCACCAGGTTCAGTTGTTCTGCCATCCAGGCTGAGTTGGTATCAATTACCTGCCCGATAAGCAGTTCGTCGCCAATGGTTATAATTTCTGCAAGCATAATTTTGTTTCCTGGTATGGGTTATGAAAAAATGGACATGCCACTGTCAGCTTTTGGTATGATTGACATAACAGGTATGGGCGACAAACGGATAAATTCCTGGGCATGCGATCCTACAAAATACTCTACAATTCCGATTTCCTGTTGTGTTAAAATGAGGATCAGGTCGATATCTTCCTGATTTACAGCATAACCGAGAATAGCCGGTACAAGGGTATCTTCATCATCATTGCTTTCGACCACCGTAAAAGATGCGTTGATGCCTGAAGCTGAAATAGTTTCGACGAGGGTTTGACCTTTTTGCTGAAGTGATTCAATCATTTCAGGATCATTCTTTTTCCACACGGCTGTAACTACCTTAATACCTGCACCATAAATTTTTGCAATTTCTATGCATTTGGCCACTTTCTGCGTAGTTTCTTTGGTGAAGTCAACCGGCAAAAGTATATTCCGGCATCCGTTATATTTATGATCGGTATTATAAGTTATTACAGGGCATATTGCAGAACGCACCACCTTGGAGGCATTAGCCCCAATGCGAAGATCATGCTCTTCGAATTCCTCAGAGCTATGTGTGCCCATAATGATGTAGTCGGCCTTTATTTCCTGAGCCACTTCCGCAATTTTTGAATAAATGCGTCCTTTTTCGACCCGGTAAGTCACTTTCAGCCCAGCAATCAGTGACGATTTACCGGCAAGTTCAGCCAGTTTTTCATCGATCTTTGAAATGAGTTCGTTATGCTGATCTTTACTGAACAGGCTGACCAGAATGCCCGATTGTTCGTGAACATATAATATGATAATCTCAGCATTGATTCTGCGTGCCAGGTTGTACGATTGCTGTAAAGCGAGCAGAGATTGTTTCTGAAAATCGATTGGAATGAGTATTTTCTTCATCACTTCACTGATTTGTTTACTTTTGTCTGCAAAAATACCAGTTTACTAATACATACGCTAATTATGGCACCAATAGCTGAATCCGAACTTATACTGAATCCCGACGGAAGTGTTTACCACCTGCATCTGCACCCCGAAAATATTGCCGATAATATTATTGTTGTTGGCGATCCCGGGCGTGTTAAAGAAATTTCGAAATATTTTGATAACATTGATTTTAAGGTGCAGAACCGTGAAATAGTAACTCACACCGGATCTATCGGTAGCAAACGTCTTACTGTTCTTTCGACCGGTATGGGTACTGATAACCTCGATATTGTTATAAATGAACTGGATGCAGTGGTTAACATTGACCTGCAGACCCGCGAACCCCGCAACACACACAAAAAACTAAATATTATCAGGCTGGGTACAGCCGGGGCACTTCAGGCTGATATTCAACCCGGCGATTTTGTGGCATCTACTTATGGCATGGGTATGGATGGCTTGCTATATTTTTATGAAAAAGGGAAAAGCATTATGGATGCTGGCCTGGCTGAAGCATTTGTAAAACATGTAAACTGGGATGCCAACCTTCCGGGGATTTATGCTGTTCCTTGCTCGGAAGGGCTGATGGAAAAGGTAGGAAAAGGGTTGGTTCACGGACTTACGCTTACAGCCCCCGGTTTTTATGGACCACAAGGCCGCGAACTCAGGCTGAAACTTGCATTTCCCGAACTTAACCACCTTATCGAAAGTTTTGAGTATCAAGGTAAGCGTATTGCCAATTTTGAAATGGAAACTTCAGCTTTGTATGGCCTGGGAAAAATGTTGGGTCACGAAACTCTCACAGTGTGCTCGATTGTGGCAAACCGGGTGAATAAAACCTATGCCAGGGATTATCACAGTGATATCGAAAGGCTCGTAAAACTGGTTTTGAGCAGGCTTACCGAATCATAAAAAAATAGAGCATATCCGACCTGAACTTTACCGGGTAATAAAAAAAATCACTGTGCTGCCACAGTGATTTTTTTTTATCTGTTCATCTAGCTGCCTGCCAGCAGCTTTTTTTTTAGTAGATATAGCTCCTGTTGTTCTGAATTGCCCCCCTGATGGCTGCTTTCAGCGACTCAGAACAGCGCACAACCATGTCGATATCTGTTGGGAAAGGTACCGGGTTTGATTTTGTTTTTTCCAGTTGCCTGGCATCAAGTGCCTGCGTATCGCCCAGAGCACGTGACGAAACATGTTCGAATGCAGCCTGTGCTCCGATCGGATCTTTTTTCAGCACTTTCTCCGGATATGCCTGCACAACTTCAATATCGCCGGTTATCTGGCAAGCCTTACGTTGCCAGGTGTCGATCATAGCGCATTGCAATGTTTTATATTTTTTAATTTTAATGTCATTGCCGAGTGTATCTTTCATCACATTTCCTTTCCTGTCGAGCATATACTCAAAGCCATCTTCCACCTGCTTTTTAATAACAGTATCTTTTTGCATGGTTTGGTCGGGGCTTACAGCAATGTTTTTAACATTCACATCTACAAAATAATCGTATTTGGTGGTTTTGTTCAGCCTGTAGGTATGGTATTCAACCCATTCGGAGTTTAACCGTGGTAAATCAAGCGCCAGCAGGTCCTGTTCAAATTCTTGGGGGAATTTAATCATTGAGCTGTTTTGTATCGACACCAGTACGCGGCTCATGCCCAGGATTTTTGAATCGTCAATTTTTTTGTCAATTCCTGCATAATCGCCAACATATTCTTTTGCCCTCACAAATTCGTAATAAGCCTGCCGGTACGATTCCTTCGTGTCGTTTTTCATCAGTTCGTTGCCATGCGCAAAATAAAAATCGGCGGCTTTCTTTTTCGCATTAACCATTTCGGCTATGTAGTCAACGTACGGAAAATCTATAGTCTGGCCGTTTTTGTCCAGGGGCATAACTGTTTTAACCAGCGATTGCCTGTCGTTTAACGATTTATATGCCAGGTAAATATCGTCCCAGCGGTTGGCGCGACCTTCTGTTTTTAAGAGCCTTATTCTTTCCATATCCTGATCGTTTGCAACTTTGTACGAGCGTTCGAGGATTTCAATTTGTTTAACATCGGCCGGATCTTTACGGAGTTGTTTTACGGCTTTGGCTATGGCCATATCGTAATTGCCTTTCTGGAGTTGTTTTTTTGAAGAGTTACATCCTGCTAACAGAATGGCAATGATACATACAAGAGGTAGAATGTTTTTCATTTATACTGGTTTTAATGCGAGGCAAAGATAGGAAAAACGAAAGGTTTCATTTTATTTGGTAATCGATGCTCGCATGGATTAATAACGCTTTTATGATGAGGTTAGTTTGTGTATTCCTGTTTTTGAAGTGGTTCAGTGTTTGGATGCAAAGATTGGTATTAAAATTTTAAACTACAAATTACGGGCCAGGCGATGAATAAACGTTTATTTAGGGATTTGGCAAATAA
>CALCJE010000040.1 GCA_937965665.1 uncultured Bacteroidales bacterium | reverse complement strand
ATACGGCGACCACCGAGATCTACACTTCTTTCCCTACACGACGCTCTTCCGATCTACACCCCCGAAATGATATTATGCTGAAGATTTCTTACCTGCTGGTATTTTAACAGGCTTATGCTAAGAGATAATTTGTCGTCATCAAATGGCGATTTCAATCATATATTTGTTTAAATTGCGTAAAAGGTTGATATTTAGCTATTAATGCTCAGTTCAACTAATTTATTACACCAGGTACTGTTTTACCGATTTGTTTTCAGGTTTTAGCGAATATTCATACAGGTAGGCAGAATTTGCCTGTTGTAGCGTGGATTGCTGCAACGAAAAATCGCCAAAATGTACTTATTTTGTAACATTTCGCCGACTTCCCCGTCATAATCCAAAACAAATATATGCTCCGACGAATACTTCTTCTGTTTCTTGTTGCAATTCCTTTCTTATCCTTCGCTCAGACCAAAAGCTATACCACTCAAAAACTCGCTTCAGGAGTTCCCGACATTGATGGCAAATTTGATGATGCATGCTGGAAACAGGCAACCTGGGAAGGCAATTTCACCCAGTTTGAACCGTATGAAGATTCGTTGCCCAGCCAGAAGACAAGTTTTGCCATTTTATATGATGATAACAATCTTTACATTGCCATAAAAGCCTATGATTCCGAACCTGATAAAATTAACAAACGTTTGTCGCGCCGTGATGATGACGATGGCGATCGGGTTGGAGTTATAATCGACAGTTATGAAGACAAACTAACCGGTTTCGGATTTTTTGTAACTGCTGCCGGCTCAAAAGTAGATATTATTTACACCAACGATAATAACGAAGACAATAGCTGGGATCCTATCTGGTATGTGAAAACCAGTATGGATGCAGAAGGCTGGAATGCTGAAATGCGGATACCGTTGTCGCAACTTCGCTTCACAAAAAAGGACCGGTATGAGTGGGGATTTGATGTGGCCCGGTTCATATTTCGCAAAAACGAAATGTCGTTGTGGAAGCCCTTACACAAGAGTTCGAATAAACTGGTGAGTGATTTTGGTGTGCTTGACGGCATTCATGACATCTCGCCAAAAAAAGATATTGAACTTTTCCCGTTTGCATTGGGAAAGATTACCCGCGACGAAAAAGAAGAAGGAAATCCATTTGCTACCGGGAAAGACCATAGCGCTTCCGCTGGCCTCGACGGGAAAATAGCCATCACCAATGACCTCACATTAAATTTCACCGTAAATCCCGATTTCGGGCAGGTAGAGGCCGACCCCTCACAGGTTAATCTTTCGGCTTTTGAGTCGTTTTACCCTGAGAAACGTCCGTTTTTTATTGAAGGCCGCAATATTTTCAACTTCAGGATGACATCAGGCGATGGCGATGGTTCCAGCACAGGCATGTTTTATTCGCGCCGTATTGGCCGATCACCTCATTTTTCGCCCGACCTGAATGATGGCGAATATGCAAAAGTACCTGAAAATACCTCTATTCTTGGCGCTTTTAAGCTCTCGGGCAAAACCCGGAAGGGAACTTCAATCGGGATACTCGAATCGTTTACACAACGCGAAAATGCTGATCTTTACCGGGGCGATACTATGAGCAAGTACCCTGTTGAACCTTTCACCAATTACATGGTAGCCCGCGTTGAGCAGGACATTGATAAAGGCAACACCGTGATTGGCGGGTTATTTACTGCCACCAACAGGGATATTAACAGCGAAAATTTTATTACCTTACCTAAGGCTGCCTATACCGGTGGTGTAAACATGACCCGTTACTGGAATAATAAAAACTACTTCTTCACTTTCAGGGGGATTTTTAGCAGTATTTATGGATCGAAGGAATCGATAACTGAGCTTCAAACCTTGTCAACACATAATTACCAGCGCCCCGATGCCGGTCACGTGGAGGTTGACAGTTCGCTTACAAGCCTGAGCGGACACGGCGGAACCCTCGAGTTTGGAAAGTTTGGCGGAGGCCACCTGCGTATGCTTTCGTGGATCACCTGGTCGTCGCCGGGGCTCGATTTTAATGATCTCGGCTTTATGCAACAGGCGGATAATATCCAGCAGGTGTTCTGGATGGGTTACAACGAATGGCAACCCAATCATTTTTACAACCGGTTCAATTTTGGGGGTGATTTTTATACAGTGTGGAATTTCGACGGGCAAAATGAGTATAAAGGACTGGAGATGAACGGGAATTTGCAGTTCAAAAACTATTACAGCATATTTTCAGGATTTAACCTGCAGGGTACCGGGCTCTCATCGAGCGACCTGCGTGGTGGGCCGATGCTTAAACTGCCGGCAAACTTCTCCTACCGTATCGGCGTTGAAAGCGACGAGCGTAAAAAGCTTTCGATGGGGCTGTTCCTGATGAAACAGTGGGGACAATACGATAATACCGATATGTCAGTCATACAGTATTCGCTGACCTACAAACCGGTTAATGCCATTTCAATCTCCTTATCGCCGGAGTATATGGTTTCAAAGGATAACCTGCAATATGTAACTACCATTGAGGATAACGGCCCCGATAAGTATATCATGGCGAACCTGCACAGCGAACAGTTTTCGCTCTCGGCCAGGGTTAATGTAGGTATTACACCCGATATGTCAATACAGTATTACGGTCAGCCATTCTTCTTCTCCGGGAATTATACAAGGTTTAAAACCATCACCAACTCAATGGCTACCGACTATTACGACCGCTTCCATGAGTATACGGCAGACGAAATTAAACTCGACAGCGAAAACGGGGTTTATAACGTGGATGCCGATAAAAACGGGACCACCGATTTTAGCTTCGACGATCCCAACTTTCACTTTTTGCAATATCGTTCGAACCTGGTATTCAGGTGGGAATACAAACCAGGATCTACGTTTTTCCTGGTCTGGTCGCAGGGACGAACCACCGATGGATCTGATGGTAATTTCAATTTCACCGATTATACCAGGGAGTTGCACCAGGCAATTCCACGTAACGATTTCCTGATCAAAATCTCTTATGCCCTCATATTCTGATCCGCTAAAACGGACGATTTGCAGCCCGGGAATTTATAATTTCCGGGCTGTTTTATTGTAATTCAGCTCAGGACCACTTTTGCCTGGCCAGGAATAGAAAACGCTGCCAGGGTGTTTGAATTTTAAAATCCGACTAAAACATAATTATTTCATTTAGTGCAAGTTAAAAAATATTTATTTTCTCAAAATTGTTGATAAATTCTTCTCTTCCGGGAGTCCGTTTTCCTGTTTTTCTCAAATTAAATGTGTACCTTTGCAATGCATTATTGAAAGAATTGCAATAAATTGATTATGAGCGAATTAGAAAACAATATGAATGCCAGCGGAAATGGCAACGGAAACGGAAATGGCACATATACTGCTGACAACATCCAGGTACTCGAAGGACTCGAAGCAGTGCGCAAGCGCCCTGCCATGTATATCGGCGATATAGGGATTAAAGGACTGCACCATCTTGTATACGAAGTAGTCGATAACTCCATTGATGAGGCTTTGGCCGGTTATTGTAACCAGATTTTTGTATCCATACTTCCTGATAATTCTATACGGGTAACGGATAACGGTCGAGGTATCCCTACCGATTTTCATGAAAAGGAACAAAAATCGGCCCTCGAGGTTGTAATGACTGTGCTTCATGCCGGTGGTAAATTCGACAAGGGTTCGTACAAAGTATCGGGTGGTTTGCACGGGGTAGGAGTTTCCTGTGTGAATGCACTTTCCATCATGCTCAAGGTCACAGTTCATCGCGACGGTAAAATATTTGAGCAGGAATATTCGCAAGGCAAACCACTGTACCCGGTTAGGGTTGCCGGCGAAAGCGAATCTACCGGAACCACGGTTCATTTTCTTCCCGACAATGGTATTTTTATTACCGATAAATACGATTTCAATATTCTTTCGGCTCGCTTGCGCGAACTGGCATACCTCAATAAAGGCATTGAGCTCACGCTTACCGACGAACGCGAAATTGACGACAACGGTAATCCGTTGAAAGAAGTCTTTTATTCGACCCGCGGATTGGTCGATTTTATTGAATACCTCGACGAAACCCGCGAAAAGCTGATTCCTGAGCCCATTTACATGGAAGGCGAGAAAAACGAGATACCGGTTGAGCTTTCGATGCAGTACAACACTTCGTTTTCCGAAAATATTCATTCGTACGTTAACAACATTAACACCCACGAAGGAGGTACCCACCTGGCAGGCTTCAGGCGAGCGCTCACCCGCACATTGAAATCATACGCCGAAAAATCGGGTATGCTCGATAAAATAAAATTCGATATTGCAGGCGACGACTTCCGCGAAGGACTCACAGCCGTGATTTCGTGTAAGGTAATGGAGCCCCAGTTCGAAGGGCAGACCAAAACCAAGCTTGGTAACAACGAGGTGATGGGCGCTGTCGATCAGCTTGTGGCCGAAATGCTGAGCTATTACCTCGAAGAACATCCGCGTGAAGCCAAAATGATTGTAAACAAGGTTATTTTAGCTGCTACTGCCCGACATGCCGCCCGCAAAGCTCGCGAAATGGTACAACGTAAAAATGTACTTTCGGGATCGGGGCTGCCGGGTAAACTGGCCGATTGTTCGGAGAATGATGCTTCACTTTGCGAAATTTACCTCGTCGAGGGTGACTCTGCAGGTGGAACAGCCAAACAGGGCCGCGACCGGAAATTCCAGGCCATTTTGCCCCTCCGCGGTAAAATTCTGAATGTTGAAAAGGCTATGCAGCATCGTATTTACGACAGCGAGGAAATAAAAAATATATTCACCGCGCTGGGTGTAAACATAGGTACTGAAGACGACAGCAAGGCGCTGAACCTCGAAAAACTAAGGTATCACAAGATTATAATCATGACTGATGCTGATGTGGACGGAAGCCACATTGCCACGCTGATCCTTACATTCTTCTTCCGCTACATGAAAGAACTGATCGAAAACGGTTATATTTATATTGCTACACCGCCTTTGTACCAGGTAAAAAAAGGAAACACCGAGCGCTATTGCTGGACCGAAGACGAGCGTATCAAGCTGGTTGCTGATTTGTCGAAGGATGGATCGGAAAAAGGGATACACATTCAGCGTTACAAAGGTTTGGGAGAAATGAACGCCGAGCAGTTGTGGTCTACCACCATGAACCCTCAGTTCCGAACCCTGCGCCAGGTTACCATTGAAAATGGTTCCGAAGCCGACCGCGTTTTCAGTATGCTGATGGGCGACGAAGTACCGCCACGCCGCGAATTTATTGAACGTAACGCAAAATACGCCAAAATTGACATATAGTAAATCGGGTTAGGAATACGCTGTGATTTACGAACTAAAAGCCGGTACCTCAAAGGGCCGGTTTTTTTTATTTAGAATATCAAGATATCTGTTACGGGCTTATGGGTCCGCTATAGCTTTATAAATTTAGAGATATGTGGCTGATTCTTATTATCGATGATGTGTATAAAGTACAATCCTTTTTTAAATCCGGTAACAATTACCTGGCCTGTAAAAGGAGTTGATTGCTGGGTTAATACAGGTTTCCCGGTATTATCAAATATCTCAAGTTTTTGTATTGTGTATCCGCCAGACTTAATAGTAATGGCATCTGAAACCGGGTTGGGAAAAATTTCGATAGCCTTGGGTAAAGGATTGGTTATACCCACACGGTCGAGTAAATATTCACAATTGTGCGATGTAGGATTATACAGTTCAAACGTATTGTCTTCATAGCAGTGAAAACTAAAAAAATAGGGTTCCCATGGCTGGTTGTCGCAATAATTATACTGTGGAAGCAGGTAACTACCTATGGATCCTATGTGCTCTACTGCTTTGCCCAGCAGTGTTACACTCGATTCGGTTTTTGCTGAAATTGATATCCAACGATAGATTTTATTGTTGATTACCATGGTACCTGTACTATCAACAATTGCTTTGGATTTTGAACATTTAGCAAAGCTTGTATCAATTCCCAGATCCCAGGAGTCACCGGGCTTGGCTCCAAAATTATATAAAACCGAAAATTTGTTATTTACAAAGTAAAAAACCGTATCACCTGAAACATAAGTGAACTCTTTTCCCAGGATGTCGGGCAATCCTCCTGAAATACCACCATCAGGAGTACCAAAAAATGAATATCTTACTTTTAACAAGGTTTGGCAGGTTTTATTTCCGATCACAGTATCGCCGGTATATGTAATCTTATCGAACCCTCCTGAGCCGATTGTCCACCAATCATAATGCCAAACCGCACCTTTTTCAATCCACACCTGCCCACAGCAATCAAGGCTCAAAAGAATATAAATGGCTAGAATAATCTTTTTCATAATCAATAGAAATAAAATTGTAACTAGTTTAATTGAAGATGTTCTGATTCATTTTTCGCAACAAATACTTTTTTGCATCAGGTAAAATTACATTAATTTACATATTTCGCGAGCTTAAATTTATGAATTGGTGTTCTGCAATGCAACAAGGTTGATTATTTAAATTTTTCTGTAAACACTGAAAAATGTTCCCGTTAACAAGGCATAAAATTGGCACTTTTGTGCTATTGCATTGGATTGACATTTTGATGTACATTTGTTCTATTCTGATTTTTACCTGTATTGGAAATCATTTACTGGCAGGTTTTTCCGCATTTCTTCGCAACAAACTCCAAAAATCAGGCACTCATCCGCTTCCTGCTGCTCTACAGAAACTAAATTTCTGCATCCCGCTTGCTTAGCGGGAGTTTTTACCATTTACGGTCACATGTATTTGTGCAATGTTTAACCATTTAAAATGAAAACATTATGCTGACATTATTTCGCAGGCGATTTGGTTTGGGTTGGTTACCCGACTATCCCGATTTCAGGGACCTGACCCTTGATCACGATGAAGTTTCGACCCGGTTGAAAAGCCTTGGGCAAACTTCAGTTAAGAAAATGTTTGTTAAAACTGGCGCTGCAAAGCTTGCTAAGGCTACTTTGCCTGTGTCTGTTTCGCTGGTACCATGGTTTTCACCGATCGAAGACCAGGGACAGCTGGGATCGTGCACTGCCAACGCCGGGGTAGGAATTATTGAATACTTCGAGCGGCGGGCCTTTGGCAAACACACCGATGCTTCGAGGTTGTTCCTGTATAAGGCAACCCGTAACCTGATGCACGAAACCGGCGATACCGGCGCTTTTCTGCGCACTACCATGGGCGCCATGGTGCTTTTCGGAATTCCACCCG
>CALCJE010000039.1 GCA_937965665.1 uncultured Bacteroidales bacterium | reverse complement strand
TGCAGATTCTGAACTCAAACCGTATCAGGGATAAAGTCATCCATAAGTTTAACCTGTCCGAACATTACGGAATCAGTCCGAGTTCCAGGTATTATCTTTCAACATTATATTACCGGTACGACCGGAATATCAGTTTCAAAAGGACAGATTTTTTGGCTGTGAAAGTAACAGTCTTTGACCGGGATCCACAGTTGGCAGCCGATATTGCAAACCATGTAGCCGATTATGTTGATTCGGTGAAATACGATATACAGAAAGACCGTGCCGTGCAGGGTTTCATAATAGTAGAAGCTGAATACCTCGAAAAGCAAAAGGAGTTGGAAATAATGGAAGATTCACTGACCCAGGTCAGGAAACTTGGAGTGCAGGATTATGAAACACAGGCCCAGATGCTGAACCGCCAGCTGGCTAAAGAAATTGCTGCCGGCAATACCCGCGCCATCCGGAACCTGGAGGAACGGCTTAAAGTACTGGCCCTGTATGGCGGCGCTTATGTTTCGCTCCGCGAAAAATTACTTACTGAAATCAAGCAACTCAGTTTCATAAAAGCCAGGTATGAAGAGGCAAAAATGGATGCAACCTTCGTAATTCCTCAAAAGTTTGTGGTTGAAAAAGCGATTAAAGCTGAACGAAAATCGTATCCCATTATCTGGATAATTGTCCTGCTTTCAACCATTGGCTCGCTGCTTACGTCGATGCTGGTAATTGCAGTAGTCGAAAAGTTTCCGCACATGATCAGCAATCTGAAACAATTAGCTGATGGAAACCCTCCAGACAATAAAATTTCAAATGCCGGGTTGTAATAACGTTGAACATAAACAAATGATACGATGGATAATTTTTTTAGTAATCTGAACTTGTTAAAAATTGTGCTCAAATGGAAATGGCACCTGCTGGCGTTCGCAGTAATAGCTGCATTTGTTTCTCTGGTCGTCTCCAGTCCGTACTTTATGAAACCCAAGTTTAAGTCATTCGCGATAGTTTATCCGTCAAATATACATCCGTATTCCGAAGAAAGTGAAACGGAGCAGATGCTGCAATGGCTGAACTCGAGTGATGTACGCGACTCAGTCATTAAAAAATTTGACCTTGCTAAACACTACAAAATATCACCTGCTGAAAAGTATTATGAAACTTATCTGATCGGATATTACAATGAAAATGTTAAGATCTCGAAAACGCAATACGAAAGTATTGAAGTGAATGTAACCGATATAGATCCGGTTATGGCGAGAGATATGGTAAACGCAATACTTTTTTACACCAACAGTAAAATAGCCGCAGTACACCATGAAAAATACAACGAAGTGTATATAGCTGCAGATCGAGCCATGCAAGCCAAAAAGATGGAGATTGATTCGGTGAAAAGACTATATCATGAAATAACTTCAACCTATGGAATCTATGATATGGGCGGGCAAAGCCAGGAAATAACCCGTGGCGAATTGCGTACTGTAGATGGCGGAGGTGGCAATATCAACACCAAAGATGTTATAAAACTTAAAACAGGGATGATGGAAAAGGGGGGCGATCTCATTTTCCTGAGCAATAGAATAGCATTCCTGGGTAATGAATACAGCGAGCTCATTCGCAGATTCGACCTTGCTAAGTTCGACCTTGACAAAAAAATCACTTATATCAATATGGTTACTCCTCCGATAGTAGCTGATAAAAAAGCTTATCCCCGAAAATTATATGTGATGTTCGTCTTCGTTGCCGGAACCTTACTTTTCAGCCTTTTTTCAATAGTGGTTATTGAGCAGCGCCGCATGCTTTCAGCCGGAACTAATAACTGATCAAAAGGACTATTTTGACCGAAAAACGTAAAATATTAGTCGTTTACCTGGTTACAGCAATTTTCGTATTGCTTAATACTTATTTGATATATAAGGAAATATATCTCGGTTTGCTCATTCCTGTTATCGGTATCATGGCACTGCTGTATATTTTCAGCCTCGACAAGATATTGTTGCTTGCGGTTTTCGTTACACCACTTGCCATTGATATAGGCGATTACGATCTGGGCGCCAGTATTTCCGTTCCCAGTGAGCCCCTGCTGATTGGCATTCTCTTTTTTATGGTGCTCAAAGTGTTGCTCGAAGGGGGAATAGAACGGCGTATAATGCGACATCCCATCAGTATTGCCATTTTGTTCAACCTGGCCTGGATGTTGATAACTGCCATCACTTCTGATCTTCCGCTGGTTTCATTTAAATATTTACTGGCCCGGCTTTGGTTCATCGTCCCGGTGTATTTGGGCGGGCTCATGCTGTTTCGCCAAAAAACCAATATCAGGGCTTTTATCTGGGCTTATGTTTCGGCGCTGATTATTGTGGTGTTTTATACCACCTGGGTTCATATGGGCTATAATTTCAGCGAGAAGGCCGGGCACTGGGTAATGTGGCCTTTCTATAACGATCATACAGCCTATGGCGTTATTCTGGCTTTATTTGTGCCGGTAATGCTTGGAATGGCTGTCGATTCTTCAGTATCGTCGAAACAGCGTTTGCTGGCTGCAGTGGCTGAAGGAATTTTGCTGATTGCATTATTTCTTTCGTACAGCAGGGCTGCCTGGGTAAGCGTGGGTGTTGCCCTGTTAGTTTTTGTGCTGGTAAAACTGCGTATACGTTTTCAGTGGATAGCACTGGCCTCGGTAGTAATGGTTGTTGTGTTTTTCCTGTTCAGGTTCGAGTTTATTGATAAACTGGAGAAAAACAAACAGGACGCTTCTGCCAACTTTATTGAGCATGTGCAATCCATCTCGAATATTTCATCTGATGCATCAAACCTTGAGCGCATCAACCGCTGGAACTCAGCGTTGCGTATGTTTGCCGAAAGGCCGGTATTTGGATGGGGACCTGGAACATACCAGTTTGAATATGCTCCTTTTCAGCGTGCCAACGAAAAAACTATCATCAGCACCGACCTGGGTGATATGGGTAACGCGCACAGTGAATATATTGGTCCGCTGGCCGAATCGGGTGTGCCGGGGCTGATCAGTGTTTTATTCATTCTGGTCACTGTTATTTACACGGGCCTGAATGTGTATAAAAAAGCAGTCAG
>CALCJE010000038.1 GCA_937965665.1 uncultured Bacteroidales bacterium | reverse complement strand
GCCCTGGCCAATAAAGATTATACACACCTTAATTTCGCAGGAGGCCGTAAAATATGGCTTTCGCTGGCACGGAGTTTTATTTATGAAGTCGAAAATTACCAGAAACGGAGGAATAGCCTTGCTGTTGTTACGAAATAGATTTTTAGCATGTTTGTGCCTTGTGCTGGTATCCTTCGGGGTATATGGACAGGAAAGCGAAGCCGATACACTGGGCCCGGGCGAATACCCGTTTATTATTTACGGGGCCGATACCCTGGTTAATCCCGGCCATTTACAGGCTTTCTTCGATAAGTTGCTGAAACTCGAAAACGGCGACAGCAGCCAGCTGAGCATTCTGCATATCGGCGATTCGCATATACAGGCCGATTTCCTTACACGCCAGGTACGCACTCAGTTTCAGCAACATTTTGGCAATGCCGGCCGCGGACTGGTATTCCCGCTGCGTGTTGCAGGTACCAACGAGCCCACCGACTACCGCTCGGCTACCAATGTCGACTGGGCAACAGGAAAAATTGTAGGCCAGAACCGCGATCCCGAACCGGGTGTTTCGGGTATTACAGTGCGCACCAGCCAAAGCGGCGCGTATATCGATATCACCACAATGAACCATGACGA
The DNA here is from genome assembly GCA_937965665.1 of uncultured Bacteroidales bacterium. Classification (GTDB taxonomy): domain Bacteria; phylum Bacteroidota; class Bacteroidia; order Bacteroidales; family UBA4417; genus UBA4417. The sequence continues at coordinate 7,673 of CALCJE010000038.1, read as the reverse complement.
CCTGGATTATGCTTTCGACCAGGTGACCCTTATCCATACCAAGGACAGCCTGCAGTTCGATTGCCGCATCACGGATTCGGAACTGAAATTCGGGTACCTGATGTCAGCCGCCGATACCGAAAACGGCATTTGCCAAACCTGGGTTCCGTTTACAAAGCCAACCAATTTTGTACGTATACAAGCCGAGCAAACCTCCGAAAGCCAGCAATCTGCTACCGTTAACGGGATCATTTTAAAAAACAGCAAGCCAGGAATACTGTACCACAGCGTAGGCATAAACGGCGCACATTTCAGCGATTACAATACTTCGCCGCTGTTTTTCGCGCAGCTCAACACCCTGAACCCCGACCTGGTGATCATTTCGCTGGGAACCAACGAAGGGGCAAATATCAAAATTACTGTCGACGAGGTAGTGGCTTCAGTAAGTACAATGGTGCAAAAAATCAGGTCGCTGAATCCCGGCGCATGCATTCTGATAACCACCCCGGTGGACGATTTTTACCGGAAAAAATACAAAAACCCGTACCTGGAAGCCGTGCAGCGTGCATTAAAGCAAAGCGCCGCAGCCGAAAACGTTGCCTGCTGGGATATGTACACCGTGGGCGGAGGTTTTGGCTCATGCACTGCCTGGCGTAAGGCAGGCCTGATGCAGTCCGACGGGGTTCATTTTACAAAACCGGGATATGCCCTGCAGGGCGATTTATTGTATAACGCATTAATGGATGGTTACCGGAAATATGCAGCAAATTGATTTTCATAAACTTTTGCAGGAGTTTGTTTACAATCCTAAGGAGCCAATGATTTTCAGCAGCGGGTTCTTCCTGTTCCTGTTCCTGGGATTCCTGGCGGTGTACAGTCTTGTTTATAAGCACAACAGGCTCAAAAACATTTACCTTACCCTGTTTTCAATCTTTTTTTATTACAAATCGAGCGGGCTGTATTTTATTCTTTTGCTTATCACGGCCGTGGTGGATTATAACCTGGCCCGGCAAATTGCCCGGACCGATGACAAGCGGAAACGCGCCTGGTTCCTGGTCGCCAGCCTGGTGGTAAACATCGGCATGCTGATTTATTTCAAGTACACCAACTTTTTCCTGGGTATTGTCAGCGACCTGGCGAACAGGCCCTTCGACCCGCTGAATATCTTCCTGCCGGTCGGCATTTCGTTTTTCACGTTCCAGAGCCTGAGTTATACCATCGATATATACCGCCGCAATATTGAGCCGGTAAAGGACATTTCGGAGTTTGCCTTTTTTGTTACCTTTTTCCCGCAAATGGTGGCCGGGCCCATTGTAAGGGCATCGGTTTTCCTGCCGCAGGTACGCAACACACCCTTTGTAAGCAGGGCTGATTTTGGCAAGGCTATTTTCCTGGTATGCATTGGATTGTTCAAAAAAGCCGTGATCTCCGATTATATCAGCATCAATTTTGTGGACCGTATTTTCGATAATCCTGGGCTTTATACCGGCCTCGAAAACCTGTTTGGTGTTTATGGATACGCGCTGCAGATATACTGCGACTTCTCTGGGTACACCGATATGGCCATTGGCATAGCCCTGTTGCTGGGGTATAAACTGCCGGTTAACTTCAATTCGCCTTACCAGTCGGCCAGCATCACCGAGTTCTGGAGGCGCTGGCATATTTCGCTGTCCACCTGGCTGCGTGATTACCTGTATATATCGCTGGGCGGTAACCGCAAAGGCAAAATACGCACCTACATCAACCTGATGATCACCATGCTGCTGGGCGGATTATGGCACGGCGCGGCGCTTAAATTTGTGATCTGGGGCGCCTTGCATGGCATCGGGCTGGCTTTCGAAAAATTTATTGGTTCTGTAGTTCATATCCCGAAAAACAAGCTTACCCGGGTACTGGGCATCATCATCACTTTTCATTTTGTGTGCTTTGCCTGGGTGTATTTCAGGGCTGATAATATGTCGGATGTAAATGCAATGCTTACGCAGATTACCACGGCGTTTCATCCCGAAATACTGGGCGATTTTATCAAAGGCTATCCTTACATCCTTATGCTGATGGCTTTCGGATATATGCTCCATTTTATCCCTTCAAATATTGAGCAACATACCCAGCAGCTGGTGGTTAAGTCGCCGTTTGTATTAAAAGTAGCATACCTGCTGGTAATCGTTTTCGTAGTAATACAAATCAAATCGTCGGAAATACAGCCGTTTATTTATTTCCAGTTCTAAGGCGGGAATTCTTGATCAGGATTTGAAAAGGTCAACAACAGAAGTTTTGAATCCTTTTATAATGATTCGGGCTGATATTCCGGCGCTGAAGTATAATGTGAATAGTAAATCTGATTTAGCATAATTTTTTACCCAACAGCCTATATCCCGCAACACTTATCGCCTGATTTGCTCTTTTCCTCAAAAAGTATTTACTTTGACATACAAAACCAACCGGCGATAGTTTCTGTATGGTAACCAAGCCTGTTAACCGTCTTTTCTCTTCGAAATTTAATGCTCTATTATGAAAACTAAACCGGTTCTGCTCACCCTTTTGCTATTAACTTTAATCTTTTCTTTCCATAACTCACAAGCGCAAACCGCTAAATCGCCCCTTGAATTTTTCGGCTTCGAGCCCGGCTCCGACGGCAACCTGTTCGATTATAACCAGCTGATAGCTTATTTCCGCCAGCTCGACGAGGCTTCGCCTCGTGTACAAATGCGCGAAATAGGCGAATCGCCGATGGGCAAAAAAATGTATATGGTTTTTATCTCGGCTCCCAAAAACCTGGAGAAACTCGATCATTTTAAAGAAATAAACCGTAAGCTGGCCCTCGACTGGCAGCTGCGCGATGCGGAACGCGATTCACTGGTGGCCGAAAACAGGGTCTTCGTGCTGGCAACCCTCTCCATGCACTCCAACGAGGTTGGTCCAACCCAGGCTGCTCCGCAAATAGCCTATACCCTGGCAAATACAAAAGATCCCGAATTACTCAACTGCCTGCAGAACGTAGTATTTATGGTTGTGCCCAACCACAATCCCGACGGCATGCAGATGGTGGTCGACAATTACCGCAAATACAAGGGAACCATATACGAAGGCAGTTCCTTACCGGGAGTATATCATAAATACATTGGCCACGACAATAACCGCGATTTTGTTACCCTCACCCAAAAGGATACCCGTGTAATTTCGGCTATCTACAGCAAGGACTGGTTTCCGCAGGTAATGATCGAAAAACACCAGATGGGTTCCACGGGCGTACGGTATTTTGTGCCTCCTATGTCCGACCCGATTGCGCAAAATATTGACGAGGGAATCTGGAACTGGTCGTGGGTATTTGGCTCGGCAATGGCTAAGGACATGGCTGCTGCTGGTTGTGCCGGCGTGGCCCAGCATTATCTTTTCGACGATTACTGGCCCGGTTCAACGGCTACTGCCGAATGGAAGAATATGGTAGGCATGCTTACCGAGGCCGCCAAAGTGAACGGCGCTACCCCGATTTATATCGAAAAAAACGAAATCAGGATGACAGGCAAAGGGCTCAGTGAGAATAAAAAAAGCATTAACATGCCGTTGCCCTGGGAAGGCGGATGGTGGCGCTTATCCGATATTGTCAGGTACGAAATGCAATCGACATTCTCCCTGCTCCGCACTGCCTCGGCCAACCGCGAACAGTTACTCCTGTTTCGTAACAATATGTGCCGCAAGGAAGTTATGAAAGGGAAAACCCAGGCCCCATCTTATTTTGTTCTTCCCGCCAAACAACACGATCAGGGCGAACTGGTAGCCCTGGTAAACCTGCTCAGTGAGCATGGTGTGAGTGTTTCGCAACTTAAAGCCGACCTAACCTGGAAAGATAAACTGATGCATGCCGGCGATATCGTGATACCTATGGCGCAGCCGTTCCGCTCATTTGTAAAGGAGGTGATGGAAACACAAATCTATCCCGAACGGCATTATACGCCTGGTGGCGAATTGATTAAACCATACGATATTACAAGCTGGTCGCTGCCGCTGAACAAAGGATTGCAAGCCTACCAGCTGCCGGTAGTGATTGATGAACTGGACCAAAAACTGGAGCCGGTTACATTACCATTTACACTGATGAAATCGTTACCTGAACACGATAACGGCTTTTGGATTTTCAGTTCAGCGCTGAATGAAAGTTACAAGGCTGCTTTTAAATCGCTGGCATCAGGGCTTTCGGTCCGCAGAACACGCACTGCCATCCAGCTTCAGGGCGAGACACTTCCGGCCGGCAGTTTCATTATTTCGGGAACCAAAGGCATAAAAGTACCTGCTGTTATAGACTCTCTCAGCATACAGCCTCGTTGGGCTGCAGCCAATCCCGACACAACAGCCACCACTGTTTCGATGCCCCGCATAGCATTGGTCGAGAGCTGGTTTTCGGATATGGATGCCGGCTGGACACGCTATCTTTTCGATCAATACCATATACCCTATACAGTGGTAAGGCCCGCCGATTTCGCGAAAAAAACTTTCGAACTCAACTTCGACGTGATCCTGTTTCCTGATGAGGATAAAAATGTGCTGATGGAAGGAAAAACCAAAGCAGGCGGCGATTATGAAATGGCCAGTTATCCGCCCGAATTTGCCAAAGGCATGGGGAAAGACGGCTTTCAGAAAGTGCTCAAATTCATACGTAATGGAGGCACCGTACTTTCGTGGGGTAATTCCACAGCACTCTTCGAAGGGATGCAGAATATTAAATTCAGCGAAACCGAGAGCGAAGACTTCCGTCTTCCGTTTACCAATATTGCCCCCGACCTGCAAAAAGCAGGTTTCAACTGCCCGGCATCGCTCTTAAAAGTAAACCTGTTGCCTAACCACCCGCTCACCTGGGGTATGCAGGCCGAAGCTGCTATACTCACCACGGCCGAGCAGGTATTCCAAACATCGTTGCCTTCGTTCGATATGGACCGCCGCGTAATTGCCAGCTACCCCGAAGACCATGTGCTGCTGAGCGGTTACAGCAACAAGGAAGAACTGTTGGGCAACTACGCTGCTATGGTGTGGATGCGCAAAGGAAAAGGCAACGTGGTGGTATATGGTTTCAGTCCCCAGTTCAGGGGCTCCGTGCCGGGTATTTATAAACTGCTTTTTAACGGGCTGCTGCTCAGATAAACAAGCTAACCTTTTCGGCATAAAGCATGGCTTCCGGCATACTCTCCTTGCCGGAAGTTTTTGTATATAATCAATGGAAAACTTTGTCTTTGTTGAACATTCCTGTCTTAAAATGCTTAATATATCATATAAATTATACACATTTTATCAGTATGAAAACTCCTCTCATCATCCTGCTGCTGTTTGCAGCAATTACAGTTTCAGCCCAGGAAAAACACCTGAAAAACATAAAACAACTCACCTTTGGCGGCGATAATGCCGAGGCATATTTCAGTTTTGATGGTAAAAACCTGACCTTTCAATGCAATAATCCCGCCTGGGGCTTAAAATGCGATCAGATTTTTGAACTCAATATCGCCAGGGCTGCCGCCGATTCAACCTACAGGCCTAACCAGATCAGTACCGGTATGGGACGTACCACCTGTTCGTACTTTTTACCGGGCAATAAGCAGATTTTGTATGCTTCCACACACCTGGGCGGCAAAGATTGCCCGCCAAACCCCGAGCCCCGTGCCGACCATAAATACCTTTGGGCTATTTATCCCGAATTCGACATATTTGTGGCCGACCTCAAAGGCAATATTGTGAAACAACTTACCAACACCCCCGGTTACGATGCCGAAGCTACCGTGTCGCCCGACGGCAAAAAGATTGTTTTCACTTCAACCCGCAATGGTGACCTCGATTTGTATACCTGCGATATCGACGGCAAAAACGTAAAACAAGTTACCAACCAACTGGGATACGATGGCGGCGCTTTCTTTTCGCCGGATAGTAAAAAACTTGTCTTCAGGGCATCACGGCCTAAAACACCTGAAGAAATAAAGGAATACAAGGAGTTGCTGGCCCAAAACCTGGTAATGCCCACCAATATGGAAATATGTGTTTGCAATGTGGATGGCAGCGACTTCCGGCAGGTTACCCACCTGGGCAAAGCCAACTGGGCTCCGTTTTTTACTCCCGATGGTAAAAAAATCATCTTCTCGAGCAATCACCAATCCGCTAAAGGATACGATTTTCACCTCTTTTTAGTCAACCTCGATGGAACCGGCCTGGAGCAGGTTACTACCGAAAGCTATTTTAACGCTTTCCCTATGTTTTCGCCCGATGGCATAAAGCTGGTATGGTCATCGAACCGCAACAACCACGGCACCCGCGATACCAATTTGTTTATCGCCGACTGGGTAAAGTAAATCTTTTCAAATCATAACCATCCGGGTGCAATTTTGGTTGCACCCGGATTTTTTATTTTAGGCGAGCCCGGAGGTTTTCCTTCCCTGGCTTAGTTCTTCCTATATTTCCACTGTAGATAAATTGAATAAGTAAGTCAGAGCGAACCTACATGAAATTTTCATCCGTTGTTTGTGAAAAAGCTTTTTTTCATGTAGGTTTGTATACTTTCAAATCTCATTCCCGATGAAGCAGATTTTAAAATATGCAGCCTATATTATCCTGATCCTTGTTATTGGTTATATGGTCTGGCGGTTCTCGTTTATGATCGTATGGATTCTGATTGCTGCCGTTATTTCATTTATAGGGCAACCTATCGTTCGGTTTTTCGATAAGGTTCACATCCGCAAATGGCATATACCGCATGCATTAAGCACCGGGCTGGCGTTGGTATCAATCGTGCTGATGTTTTTTGGCTTGCTGGCAGTTTTTGTTCCGCTCATTGTAAATCAGGCCGAAGCCATCGCTAAAATAGATGTTAACCTGCTGGCAAAAAACCTCCAGGGCCCGCTCACGTTTATTGACGATGAGTTCCATGCCATGGGCATAATCCCCGATGGACAAACACTTCAGGATTTTATAGTGGTAAAAGCTAAATCGCTGGTAAATATAGGAAGTATAACTACCGTGATTAACAGTTTTTTTGGAGTAGCTGGTACCGTGTTTGTAGGGATGGTTTCGGTGCTGTTTATTGCATTCTTTTTTATGAAGGATGAAAATATGTTCGAAGAAATTCTACTGCTGTTTATCCCCGAAAACCACCATGAAGCCACCCGGAAAGTGATTGCCGACTCCAAAAACCTGCTGATGCGGTATTTTATCGGGGTATTGCTCGAGGTATTCTGTGTAATGATGATCATTGCCGTGGGATTATGGATTTTCGGTGTACAAAATGCTTTGCTGATCGGCTTTTTTGGTGGGGTGATGAATATTATTCCTTACCTGGGGCCTTTTATCGGAACCGTGATCGGGTTAACCCTTGGTATAACTGCTACGCTGGCTTCAGGCGCTTACGACATGCTGCTGCCGGTACTGGCAAAACTACTTGGCGTTATTCTCACAGCGCATTTTATCGATAACAACCTGTTGGTGCCGTTAATTTATTCAAAAAGCGTTAAAGCCCACCCGCTCGAAATATTTTTTGTCATCATTATGGGAGGCAGCCTGGCCGGTTTAATCGGAATGCTGCTGGCTATCCCCGTGTATACGGTGCTCAGGGTGATTGCCAAAGAATTCTTACAGCAATTCAGGGTGGTACAAAAGCTCACCGCCAAAATCGAAGATCGGAAGAGCACACGTCTGAACTCCAGTCACTTAGGCATCTCGTA
>CALCJE010000037.1 GCA_937965665.1 uncultured Bacteroidales bacterium | reverse complement strand
CATATGTACCGCTTTTACAGCACCTGCAGTGCCTACAGGCATAAATACCGGCGTTTCAATTACGCCGTGTGCGGTGGTAATGGTGCCCCTTCGGGCCGAACTATAAGGGTCTGTTAGCTTTAATTCAAATTGCATCCTTGTTTGGGTATGTCAGTTGGCAGATAATATTGAGAAAACTTTTTGTCGCCACTGGTTCAAACAGTCAGGGCAGGATGAAAAAAAGAGGTATTCCACAATATAATGATTAACAAAACAAATTTTATAACCGCTATCTGTCAGTAATACAGTTATCTACAGAGGTGATAGGCTGTTATAAACTTTTTTGCAAAGATAGATCATAATTCATTTCAGAATAATACTTTTGTTAGCCCAATTCATGTTATTGATGATCCAGGATATCTACGCTCAAAATCCATTGTTGTTTATTGCCCTTGCTGTACTGGCTTTTATTACCATCATTCAGTTGATTTACTATTGGAGTATTTATGGTAAAGTAGCCTTTTTCAGGCAAAAAAATGAGTTTGTCCGTTCCGACCAGGGTGTTTCGGTGATTGTATGTGCACGCGACGAGTATCACAACCTGAAAGAAAACCTTCCTTTACTGCTGGCACAGGATTATTCGCAGTTCGAAGTTGTTGTTGTAAATCATGGCTCTGAGGACGAAACTCATTACCTGCTCCGCGACCTGGCCGAAGTACATAAAAATCTGAAAATTGTAAATGTACCGCAGGACCTCAATTTCTTTACCGGTAAGAAATTTCCTTTGTCAATTGGTATAAAATCAGCCAGTTACGAGATTTTACTGTTTACGGATGCCGACTGCGTTCCGGCCAGCAACCAATGGCTTCGGCGCATGGCAGCCAACTTTACCGAAGGAACCGAAATTGTACTGGGATATGGCGCCTACAACAAATCGAAATCGCTTCTCAACCTGCTGATCCGTTTCGATACAACCCGCATTGCTATGAACTACCTTGGTTTTGCCCGGGCAGGCATGCCTTACATGGGAGTTGGCCGAAATATGGCATACCGTAAATCGTTATTTTACAGGCAAAACGGGTTTATTTCGCATTATCGTATTCAGTCCGGCGACGACGATTTGTTTATTAACAAAGCTGCTACCGGCAGTAATACCCGTATCGAAATACAGGCAGATGCACGAACCATCAGTAAGCCGAAAACATCCTTCGATCAATGGATCAGGCAGAAACGCAGGCACCTGCAAACGGGGAGCTACTACAAACCCATTCATAAATTTGTACTGGGATTATTTGCTTTTACACAAACTTTGTTCTGGGCCCTGGCAATTGCATTGCTGGTATTGTGGTATCAGCCGTATGTTGTACTGGGTATTGTAGGGCTGCGACTGTTCACCCAGTTGCTGGTAACCGGCAAAGTGATGAAAAAACTTTCGGAAAAGGGATTCCTGTTGCTTGTCCCGTTGTTTGAACTTTTCCTGATGATTATAAGCCCCATACTTGCGTTTGCCAACCTGCTCAATAAACCTGTAAAGTGGAGATAGCCTTTTTGCCGGCATTTGCAACAAAATAATTACAAATGAGTTATTAAGGTATTAATAATAAAATGATGTTTGTAAATTTTTGAGGAGGTGGTCAAAGCAGAGAATAGCCTAAATATCAGCAAGTCCGAACGTGATTACCGTTTGGTTAAGCTGATTCTGGAATCGGGCAACAGGGCAGCATATGCGCAACTGATGGACGAATACGTCGAAAAGGTATATGCACGTATGCTGAAAATGACCGGCCAATCCAGCGATGCAGAAGATCTTACCATGGAGGCTTTTAATAAGGCTTTCAGCAAACTCGATCAATATACTCCCGATTTTGCATTCAGTACCTGGCTTTACAGGATTGCAAAAAATAACTGCATCGATTACCTCAGGCGAAACAAAAAGGAAAACGAAAATATACTCAATCAGCAGGAGGCTGGCAATGGAATGGTTGCCCACGAACTGGCAAACCAGCTTCCAAGCCCTGAACAACTCATGATTACCCGGCAGGAAACCCGCCTGCTGCGCGAAATTGTCGACTCACTTCATCCCAAGTATAAGGAAATAGTAATTGATCATTATTTTAACGAATTATCTTGCGAAGAAATAGCCACCAAACTAAACCTGCCCGAGGGTACGGTAAAAGTGCGGCTTTTCAGGGCACGCGAACTGCTGTATAATATTATGAGTAAATCGTGATAGAGATTTACGATTTACCCTGCCTGACTGCGTCAGCTGGCAGGGATTTGCGATTTGAAATTATTTTCGGGCGCGCTTCCAAATAATTGAAGGGTTGTAGTGCCTTTCCCTACCAAAACGGGCACTTCAGTCTTCCGTTGCACAGCTTTTATTTCAATGCCACCCGTCTCTGTGTTATTCTGAGCTTGTTTCACTGTACCCTTGTAACTTTGGTACACTGAAACCATGTAACCCCGTATTGTGAAATTGAAAGATTGTGGGCCTTTTATTTAGTGATTTTCACCTTTTCGAGTGCTTTCCGGCAGGCTACACGACCGGCTTCAATCAGTTCTTCCGATTTGTAAAAATCGAAAGTGGAACAAATATCAACCGATGTTTCAATAACAATATCCGGGTTGTATTTGTCAATATACAAACTTGCGGCCTTATTCTGGGCAAGGATAATAGAATCGGAAATAACATCAAACAAATTGTAGGGCTTTGGTTTTGCGGGCCGCCCTTTGCGATATTTTTCAACGTACAGGTCAATTAATCCTGACCATTTCTCATTTAATGCCGCCCTCATTTTGCTGTAGTGGATTTCCTGCTCCTGCAACTGTTTTATTTCGTGATTAACAGGTTCGTATGGAATATTAGCATTTACATTAACCGCAACCAGTATATCATCCGGGCTCCTTTTTACAAGGTCGAGCGGCAAAGGATTGAGCACCCCGCCATCGACAAGCCTCATATTTTTGTGATAAACTGGTAAAAAAACAGTTGGGATGGAACATGAAGCCCTGATGGCCAGCAGCAGGTTACCTGAATTGAATACCACTTCCCTGTGACCCTCGAGGTCGGCAGCCACACACGAAAATGGAATTGACAAATTTTCGATATTAACATCTCCAATGTATTCGCCAACCACTTTCATTATTTTTTCACCTTTTATCAGGCCGCCGTGCCCCACCGCCAGGTCCATAAATTTGAGCATTTCCATTTTAGTGACCGACAACAGCCATTCTTTAAATTCGGGAAGCGTGCCTTTAGCCTGCATACCACCTACCAGGGCTCCCATCGAAGCTCCGGCTATGGAAGTTATGTTATATCCCGAATTCAATAATTCTTCAATCACCCCGATATGGGCAATGCCCCTGGCGCCGCCGCTTGAAAGAACCAAAGCTATATTACGTTTCATAGGCCTGATATATAATTTTTGCACCGGGCGAAACCCGTGGTCGACAAAAAATAAGGTAAACAAATTTAATGACTTTCGGGATAAACCGGCAGCGAAAGGGTAATATCTTTTAAGGTTAATGTGGTGATTTCGGCCGGTGAAAACGGGAGCGGTGAGCAGATAGCCAGGGCATAATCCGGTGCAATGCTAAAGGCTTCAATCCCATATCCTTCGGCCTCCTGGTTGCCCGTGAGCAGATATGCATTGCCGTTTTTCCGGATGGTAAACGAATTCAGATGCTGTGTAAGTCCGCGGCCTATAGCTTTGAGGTAACTCTCTTTAATGGTCCATAAAGTGATGAAGTATTGCATGCGCTCATCCTCCTCCAGCGCCATCAGGTCATCAATTTCAGGCTGCGAAAAAAAACGTTCGGCTATCCGCAGGTTCACCTTCCGGACCCGTTCCACATCAATTCCCAACTCCTGCCCGGATACCGCACAAACCACATAATTGCCCGAATGTGAAATATTAAAATGCACGTTAATGAGGTTGGCAATGCGAGGTTTGCCTTTTTCACCAAACTCAAGTTCTATTTCAGGTTTCGCATGGCCAAGATATTGCCCAACCGAATACCGTGCCAATAACTCGCCGGCAACCGTATGCAACTTGCTGGTAAGGTTCTGCCTGTTGCTTACACGCTTTCTCCCGGCCTCCGGCAGATACTGCAACAACGTATCCTGGTATTCCGCGCTAAATTCGTCATCCCGAAGTTTTACCACGAAAGCTTTAATCATCTTACTGCGATTATCGTCAAATTCAAATTGTTTAAAATATCTTTACTGTCCTGCATCTTTAGCTCTCCATCTCGCTCACTCTCCCTTTCGTCCACTCTCCTCTCATCCCTTCCCGGCAGCAGCAGCCACATCGTGCATTACCCGCATCAGGTTACCGCCCCATATTTTTTCAATGTCTTTTTTGCTATACCCGCGCTTAACCAGTTCGAGCGTGATATTTCCCATCTGGCTGACATCTTTGCAATCGGCAACACCGCCGCCACCGTCAAAATCAGTTCCAATACCCACATGATCGATACCGGCAATTTTTACCATATGGTCGATGTGATCGACTACATCACTTACCGTGGCCATTACCTGGGGGAACCGGGTATCAATAGAATTCCATTCGGAGTTGGCTGCTTCCCATTGTTCATCTTTCAGGTCCTGGAAATTGTTGTACTTTTTCCGAAGGGCCTGCCTGGCTGAGTCGCGTTCAGGGTTTGGGGGTGATTTTTTAACATAATCGCTCAAAATACACATCTGCACCACGCCGTTGTTGGCAGCCAGTGCTTGCAACATATCGTCGGTAAGGTTACGCGGGTTGTCGCACAATGCCCTCGAGCACGAATGCGAAGCAATAACCGGGGCCTTGCTTAGTTTTATGACATCGTAGAATGATTGATCCGAAGCATGGGAAACATCAATCATCATTCCCAGGCGGTTCATTTCATTTACCACCTTGACCCCAAAAACACTGAGCCCTTTGGTGTTGGCGGTATCTGTTGAACTGGTGCAGATATCGTTGTTTTTGGTATGGCAAAGTGTGATGTAGCGTGCCCCGCGATCGTAAAAGTGTTTAACATTCGAAATA
>CALCJE010000036.1 GCA_937965665.1 uncultured Bacteroidales bacterium | reverse complement strand
GAACAACTTTGAACCTTGAACTTTGAACCTTTTTAAACCGTCACAGTCTCCCCTATCGAAGTTAAGTGTTCCTTAATATTCATATCCACAGGGCAGGCTCTTGAGCAGCGGCCGCAACCTTCGCATCCCACCACATGAAGTTGCTCTGGCATATAGGCAAATTTGTGCATGATACGCTGCCGCCAGCGCTGGCTTTGCACTTCGCGCGGGTTATGGCCGGAGGTGTGAAGTGTAAAGAGTGAGAACCCACATGAATCCCATAACCGGAGCCGCACTCCTTTTTTGGTATTCTGTTCGTCCTGGAAATCGAAGCAGGCGCAGGTTGGGCAAACAAAGGCACAGGCCCCGCAGCCGATACAGCGCAGCGATTGCTCAAGCCATAAGGCCGTATTGTTGAATGAAGCCGAAGTTTTTTCAACCACCGAATTCACATCAAAAACCACCTTTACATCAGCCAGGAATTTGTTTTTATCGATATCGCCTTTTACTTCGCTTAAAAGGTCAGTAAACAACGATGCCAGCTTTGCCCCTTTTTCGGTCAGAATTTCGACCAGGATTTCTTCCTTGCTGATTCCAGTAAACTGCAGGTCACTGCCTGCTGTGTTGCCCGGGCCGCCACCCACCGAAGTACAGAAACAATACTCATCGGCAACAGGACACGAAAATGAAATTATGGTGGTTTTCTCCTTTTTCTTCAGGTAAAATTCATCCCTGGGTGTGTCGCCAAAAATAGCATCCAGCGATTTAAACCCCGAAGCATCACAAGGCCGCACACCGAATAGTACAGTTTCAGGATGGATATCAGGGTTAACAGGTACTTGCTGTATTGCATTTTTCCCGAGAGTATAGTCAATCACTTTTTCCACTTTCGGGAAGGCAGCTTTTTTTGCCGACTGTGTCGAAAGCAGTACATCAAGAGCAATGGCATCAAGGGTTTCGACCTGCTCTATTTCCACAACCTTGTTCTTGCGAACCGGTGCCAGCACGGGATATCCCTGGGCACGAAACCGCTCTACCAGTTTCGACAGGTCGTTATATTTCAGTATTTTCAGTTCTTTCTCCATAGGTCAGATAATGAAGTTCTCCTTATCGTCGGGTTTATAAGTTGACAGGGCATAAACGGCATCCGCTTTCATGCCTGCAGTTGCTCCAAATGTATTCTTGATGGGGGCGATAAGCTGGTAGGTTAACAGGTTGAGCGGAATATCCATAGGACAGGCATTGGCACATTCGCCACAGTTTACACAGCGCCCGGCGAGATGCATGGCACGCATCAGGTGGTAGTCGAGGTTACCGCGCTCGTGGCTGGCAACCGGGATCCATTGAGGCTGGTTAACATCGGTGGTGCAGCGGTGGCAGTAACACATAGGGCAGGCAGCGCGGCAGGCATAGCATTTAATGCATTTGTCGAATTCCTTGTTCCAGAAAGCCCAGCGTTCCTGAACGCTCATAGCTTCGAGCCGGTCAATCATTTCCTGCTCTTCCGATTTAATACCTACCTCTGTTGTTTCGAGATATGCTTCGATGGAGGCAAAATCCGTAAACGCTGTGAATGACCCATCGGCATTTGCAAATAACACATACACTTCGCCATCCTTCAGCTGGAATTCAGATGCCAGCTGCATGATGCTGCGCAAAGCGGCAACATTTGCCAGTATGCCAGGTTTCCCAAGTTTTTTAACCTCGTGTTTCAGCAGGTAGCCGGCCAGGTTTTGGGTACATAAAGCATTATAAACCAACTTGCCAGCCTGTTCGGCAGTGCGGGTAAATGCAGCCCTGATGCGATCGGCAGAGCCTTTCTCGTACCCGATAAAAACATCGATAGTTTTATCGTTGAGTAACTGTGTTACCTTATTTATAAGTTCACTCATTGGTTATTCCCTCCTCATTAAACAGCGTGGAAACAGCAATTTTTTTATAGTTTTCGTTGGGGCCCATTTCCTGAATTTTTTTCACGGTATTATTCACAACATCGGCCCATTTAAATCCTTCGGCTGCTGATACCCAGCTAAATTGAATACGATCGGTTTCGATGCCGGCAAAATTCAGCAGGTTCCTGAAAACGATCCAGCGCCTGCGTGCATGGAAGTTGCCCGTGCTGTAGTGGCAGTCGTTGGGGTGGCAGCCGGAAACAATAATTCCGTCGGCCCCGTTTTCGAATGCTTTCATCAGGATCATAAAGTCAATACGACCGGTACAAGGGAAACGGATAATTTTAACGTTGGCCGAGTATTTAATACGGCTTGTCCCTGTAAGGTCGGCGCCGGCATAAGTGCACCAGTTACATACAAATGCCACGATTTTAGGTTCAAATTCCTGCATGCTTTTTATGTTGGACTTTGGTTAATTTTTATTTTCGGTTGGGTGAAGGCTGTTAGGCTGTTAGGCTGTTAGGGTTTTAGGCTATTAGGTAGTTAGGTAGTTAGGTAGTTAGACTGTTTTAGGTTTACTTTATTCCACATCCCACATTCCACATCCCACATCTCACATCTCACATCCCACATTCCACATTCCACTATTAATCATTCAGCAACGCCATTACTTCGGTATACACCTGCTGGTTGGAGTAGCCGTGTATGTCGATGGCCTTGGTGCGGCAAAGCGCAACGCAAGTACCACAGCCCTGGCAAAGTCCTTCGTTTACAC
Source organism: uncultured Bacteroidales bacterium (assembly GCA_937965665.1). Classification (GTDB taxonomy): domain Bacteria; phylum Bacteroidota; class Bacteroidia; order Bacteroidales; family UBA4417; genus UBA4417. The sequence goes on along the minus strand of CALCJE010000036.1, from coordinate 1,402 downwards.
GCGCCAGCGTTTTGATCACTTCGCCGTTGCGGTTTTTAATTTCTTCGCGCTCAATAGCCTGGTACGGGCAAACACTCTGGCAAAGGAAGCAACCCACGCATTGCGAGTAAACCGGGGCTGGCTGGCGATTTACCACAGCCACCAGCGGATCGCGGGTTAATTCGCTTTTGCTGAATAAGGCAGCTACCTTAACTGCCGCACCGGAGGCAGCTGATACCGACTCAGGAATATCCTTTGGCGCCTGGCAGGCTCCTGCCAGGAAAATACCGGCAGTATTGGTTTCCACGGGTTTGAGCTTGGGATGCGCTTCGGCAAAAAACTTATACGGATCGTACGAAATATGTACAGTCTGCGCCAGTTCCTCAGCGCCATGGTTAGCTACACCAGCTGTTGCCAGCACCACCATATCAGCTTCAATTTCAATAGGCATGGCACCCATCAGCGTATCGGCGCCTTTTACAATCAGCTTGCCGTTTTTCTCATAAATGGTGGATATGCGGCCGCGGATATAATGGGTTTCGTCCTCAACAATGGCGCGGCGCACAAATTCCTCGTAATTTTTACCACCGGCACGGATATCCATATAAAAAACATAAGGTATTCCGTCGTGGACTTTATGTTTGTACAGCATGGCATGTTTTGCAGTGTACATGCAGCATATTTTCGAGCAATATTCAATACCCTTGGCGGGGTCGCGTGAGCCGGCGCATGCCACGAATACAATTTTCTTCGGGATTTGCCCGTCCGACGGCCTGCGGATTTCGCCCTGGGTAGGTCCAGATGCCGATGCAAGGCGTTCGAAAGCCAGGCCATCAATAACATCTTTATATTTACCATAGCCATATTCGGGGAAGAAATCGGGTTTCAACACATCGAAACCGGTAGCCATCACGATAGCGCCTACAGGCACTTCGATAATTTCATCCTCCTGGTCGAAACGGATAGCCTTGGTGGGGCATACGATTTCGCATACCTTACATTTTCCTTTAATATAATAGGTACAATGCTCGCGGTCAATTACCGGTTTGTTAGGTACTGCCTGCGGGAACGGAACATAGATAGCCGGGCGCATTCCCAGGCCACGCTCGAATTCATTCGGGATTTTCTTTTGCGGGCATTTGGTAGTACACAACCCGCAACCGGTGCAGAGATCCTCGTCGAGACTCTTCGATTTTTTGCGGATTTTTACATTAAAATTGCCGATAAATCCATCAACACTTTCAACTTCAGCATAGGTATAGAGGGTAATATTCGGGTGCTGAGCCACTTCAACCATACGCGGGGTAAGGATACACTGCGAGCAGTCGAGCGTTGGGAATGTTTCCGAAAACTGCGACATGTGACCACCAATGGAAGGCTGTCTTTCGACCATAACCGCTTTGTGACCGCAGTTGGCGATATC
>CALCJE010000035.1 GCA_937965665.1 uncultured Bacteroidales bacterium | reverse complement strand
TGTTTACTTTAGAAATCGTGATCTGGCCCTTGTACTTTACACCCAGTTCGGCCATGATCGGGGCGACCATTTTACATGGTCTGCACCAGTCAGCATAAAAATCGATGATGCATGGCTTGTCCCCTTTAAAGGTCCATTGCTTGGGATTTTTCTCAAAGTCATATACTTTTTCAAGAAACATGGCTTTGGTGAGATAAACAACATGCTCTTCTGAAGCAGGATTTGCAGTGTTTGTTTCTGTATTCGATGCAGTTTGTGTTATTTTAGTTGCTACTTCGCCCGTGCTGCCCGCATTTTTACCCGGTGCGGCTGATCCGCCGCAACTGCTAAGCCAAACGATAGAAAGCAGCGCCGCGCCAATGATTGTCTTTTTCATATCTTTTATCAGTTAGATTCCTGGTGCAAAAATATGCATATTTTTAAATATAACGCATAAATATCACCATTATTTTATATTTTTGTCAACAATTATTATGCCACTGCAATTTTGTCATGCATTTGACAATGAAAATATTACCATTAAACGTATGGATGTTAAAAGAGTTGTAAAGCTGAAGGAATTAATTGGGCAGCTCAGCCCTGATCAGTTCAGGCATTCATTCAGCACCCGCGAAGAATGTCTCGAAATATTGGCTCATGCCAAATGGGCAGAAGGATATATTTGCCGTAACTGCGGAAATGATAAGTATTGCGCCGGTGGAAGTCCTTTTTCGCGACGTTGTACCCGTTGTAAAAAAGATGAATCAGCAACAGCGCATACCATTTTTCATCACTGCCGCATCGATCTGCCACTTGCTTTCGAAATGGCATACCGGGTTTGTGGTTTGCCCTCCATTCCGGCGCTTGAACTGTCGAAATCACTGGAGACCAGGCATACCACATGCCTGAATTTTAAAAAGCGCATTCTTCAATGCCTTCAATCGGATGGAAATATTATTCATTCAACGAAATAGCGTAAAATGCATAAAAAATGCCCGTAAAACCTTGTCTACGGGCATTTGTTGGTCGTTTGCCGGAAAAATTAACCCATTCTGGCAATCCATCCTGAAACTTCGTTTGCAATTTTAATGTTGTACTCAAGGGCGATCTGCCGGTAGTTAATCAGGTCGACAATGGTACCGATAAAGCATAGACCTGCGGTGAACAAATACAGTATTCCCATGCCGATCTGGTCAGTGAGGAAACGATGAATACCTGCAATGCCGAGAAAACCTGCCAGGCAACTGAGCATAATGAGTTGCGGATCACGCCTGCGGCTGCGGTAAAAATTGGCAAAATTCAGCAATTGCTGATCGTTATAGTTTTTAACCAATGAATCGATGTACGACATTTCCTGCATATCGAGTTCCGGCATTAATTGATAGATTTTTGTGTTCATGGTGTTAATGTTTAGAGGTTGTTGTTGCTTGTTTTTTATTTTGAGCGTTTATTTCGCTATTCTTTATAATGTGCTTTGTTTTACATTTGTTTGTGACGCCATTTGTTGTTGGTACTTCCCAAAATTCCGGAAAACGGTCACAATCCGGAAGATAAACAATCCCAGTGCAAACAGAGCCAGCGGGTGCATTTCGATTGATTCAGCCAACCGGCCATGGAGCAGTAATATCATAGCCCTGCCTAATCCACAGCCCGGGCAATGTTCGAACCCGGCGAGGCTCAGCGGGCAAATGGTAAAATGATTTCCCGACTGAACCGGCGAAACTGCAAACACAACAATCACTGCCAGCCAAACCAGGGCTTCTAAATTATGTGTTAAAAATGTCCGCACTTTAATTGTTGTCATTGCAGTTTCATCCTGTTGCCAGTTTGACGCCGGCACATCTGTTTGGTTACAGTTTTTATAAAAAATAGCCTTAATTCCCTGGTGTCCTGAAATTACATGAAAATTCATTCCCCCGGATAATGAAACCCGTGAATGCTGAATTCTACAGTTAGAATTTTGTTTATCTCGAACATTTCATGTACGTTTGATCCTCAAAATCATTTGTTATGAAAATACTGATTATCAATATAAAAGAGCTTGTTGGTATCGATGAATCGAATCGGGCTTTCGTGAGTGGAGCCGATATGGGTAAGTTGCAAACCATAAAAAATGCCTTCCTGTTTATTGACAAAGGTCTGATTCTCGAATATGGCAGCATGGAACATCTTTTTATTCCGGAGGATTGGAAGAAGAAAGGTATTAAAGTGATTGATGCTGCCGGCAAGCTGGTGTTTCCTTCGTTCTGCGATTCGCATACGCATCTGGTTTATGCCGGTAGCCGCGAAATTGAATATGTCGACAAAATAAAAGGTCTATCGTACGAACAAATTGCGAAACGGGGCGGTGGCATTCTGAATTCGGCAAAACGGCTGCACGATGCTACTGAAACAGAGTTGCTGGGTGATGCCCTCGAACGACTTGAAGAAATTACCTGGCTTGGGACCGGCGCGGTTGAAATAAAAAGCGGCTATGGCCTGAATACTGGGGATGAACTTAAAATGCTCAGGGTTATACGCGAGTTGAAAAATTTGTCGCCATTAACCATTAAAGCCACTTTCCTGGGTGCCCACGCCATTCCGCTGGAATACAAGGGAAAACAGCACGAATATGTTGATGTTATCATCAATGAAATGATTCCCCAGGTAGCTGCCGAAGAGCTGGCCGATTATATTGATGTTTTCTGCGATAAAGGCTTTTTTACTGTCGAAGATACAGAACGTATCCTGATGGCAGGAATGAAATATGGCCTGAAACCCAAGATTCATGCCAATGAGCTTGATTATTCGGGTGGTATACAGGTTGGCGTTAAGTACAGCGCATTATCAGTCGATCACCTGGAGTATACCGGGGATGCCGAAATTCAGGCTTTGCTGGGTTCTGAAACCATGCCAACCATTTTGCCTGGTGCGGCATTTTTCCTGAATATGGTGCATGCACCTGCCCGCAAAATGATTGATGCAGGGTTGCCGGTAGCCTTAGCCAGCGATTTTAACCCGGGTTCATCACCCTCAGGCAATATGCAGTTAATACTTTCGATGGGGAGTATTATGTACCGCATGACGCCGGAAGAAGCTATTCATGCAACCACCATCAATACTGCATATGCAATGGGTGTAAATGAAGAACTGGGAAGCATTGCCATCGGTAAAAAGGCCAATGTTTTTATCACCAAGCCAATACCGGGCATTGAATTTATGCCTTATGCCTACGGGAGTAATAAAGTGGATGCAGTTATTCTGAACGGAAAAGTCCTTTAATTCGGCCTGTTTTCGTTAGCGGGTATTGCTGTTTTCGGGGGATGATTGTAACCTGGTTATTTAGGCCAGAGGTAATACATGTAGATCAAATACATTCCAACCATAAATATCCCTTCATCGCGTTTGAGGATATAGCTTTTTTTTACGAATGGCGTAAGATCGGAAGAGCGTCGTGTAGGGAAAGAGTGTAGATCTCGGTGGTC
>CALCJE010000034.1 GCA_937965665.1 uncultured Bacteroidales bacterium | reverse complement strand
TTTTAACCCCTGAGAGCAGTCCACCCAGCCCATCGTGCAGGTCGCGGGCCATGCGTGAACGTTCGGATTCTTCGCCTTTTAACACTGATTTGGTAGCGATTAGCTGTCGCTCTTTTTCAAGTTCGGCAAGTTGTTTTTCTTTTACAAGGAGTTGCTGTTCAACAATAATTTTGTTTTTACGTACATTGTGAAAAATGGAAAATCCTAAACCTGCCAGTATGATAAAAAGTCCAAACATAGAGTATATCACAATGTTACGTCTTTGTTTCTGGGTGGAGAGTTTAAGGATTTCCCTTTCTTTTTTCTCGGTTTCATACTTCACGGTCATATCCTGAAGGGCTTGCTGAAATTCCTTAGCCGATTGAATGTTGAATATCTGCCGATACCGATCGAAATAGTACAGGGCTTGTTTTTTATCGCCCAGATGTATTCCGGCTCGTATTACATTTGCTGCCAGGTTACTGAAAATATTTGCGTCTGTGGTATCAATAGCTATTGCTTTTAGTGCTGTAGCTTCGCATTCGCGGTAACGCCCCTGGTGGAAATATATGTTTGACAGCGTATTAAGCATAGCCGCAATATCGGAAGGAAACCCAAGTTCTTCGGTTAGTTTTAAACCTTTACGAGCATAGGCTTCGGCTTTGTTGTAATCTTTGTAATGTTCGTAATATACCCATGCTATGCCTTGTATGGCAATGGCTTCCTCCTGCTTGTTGCCGGTTTGGCGACTGAAATCTGCTGCTTTAAAAGCATAATCAAGGGCTTTTTTATAATCCTTCCGGTGTATACTAACCCTGTTCAATCCATCGTAAGCCTGGGCAAGCCCGGCTTTGTCGTTTAGCTCAATGCTTAACTTTTCCGATTGAAAAAAATACTTTTCGGCCTCATCAAAATTCTGCATGGCATTATTGAGTGAACCTATATTGCCTAATATTACTCTTACTCTGTCCTTTCTGCCTTCTTTTATAAAAATGGGCAAAGCCTTGAGGTAAAACTGCAGAGACTTTGTATACTCACCGGTTACATTGTACAGGTTTGCCATTGCTCCGTAAACCTGGGCTGTAAGCAAGTTATTCTTTACTTTTTGAGCAATATCAAGAGCGTGTCGCAGATGCATCAGGGCAGTGTCGTGTTGGCTTACCATGTAATATGCAACACCCAGGTTGCGGTATAGAGTGCCGGTCATCAGCAGGTTTTTAGTTTTTTCGGCAATTACAATGCCGGCCATTGCGTAATGCTTTGACTTTTCGAAATCTTCTGACAGATATCCCCAGCTTAAATCGTTATAAATACTGATTCTTTCCTGATCCGTTATGGTTTTTGAGTTTATTGCTTTTTCGAGCGAATCGAGGTTAACAGCCGAAGCTTGATGAACATACGATGCAATAGTGAGTACAGTAGCATAAAGCAGAAACTTACCGGCTGATTTCATAATGTATTTTTTTTTGATCTCTGGATCGTAATTTATAGGTTAAAAATAGACTAAAAAGCTTTCTGCAATATGTTTACAAAGTTATATTGCATCGCTGCCTGCAATATCCCTTTTTTCAGGGATAATCGGTATAACCGTATTTAGTAATTTTACGTATCTTTAGATGTCGCATATTTACACAAATAATTAAAATTTAACCTTATGAGAATCGCAACCCAAGTATTTGTTTTATCAGCCTTTGTGCTAAACACGGCAGTTGTTATGGCACAGGAAAATGAGGAAGTGTCAGCTGCTGCAACCCCCGCTGTAAATGAGAAACCGAGCATGCAAACATACTCCAAGTATGATTTTGTTCCGGGCGAAAAAGTGATTTTTTATGATGACTTTGCTGAAACTTCAGTTGGTGATTTTCCTGCAAACTGGAACTCAACTGCTTCGGGCGAGGTTGTAACGACCAATTTGTTTCAGGGAAACTGGTTTAAAATGAATGGTTCCGGTGGAATTGTGATAGATGGAGGGCTCAGGTTACCTGAAAACTTCACTGTTGAATATGAAGTTATTAGCTATCCGGTTGAAGAAGATAATACGAATTATGAATTTGGGTTTTACATGTACAGTTCTCAAAATGTGAAAGATTTGAACGAGGGAGGAGCTGTGCCCGGATTGAACGGGGGAGTTAAAATGAGTTTTGGTTACCGGGCAACCTATAGCGCATACAATACCGAAGGGTATACCATTAATGGTGAAAAAGATGATGCTGTAATGGAAGCCGGAAAAAAGTACCGGTTGTCGTTTTGGGTACAGAAAACCAGGCTGAGAGTTTACCTTGATCAGGTTAAGATTTTCGATCTGCCTAAAGTTTTTGAGCCTTCACTTAAAATAAATATGATGCGTTTCGAGCTTTGGGAATCAGGAAATCCAATGATCACCAATTTCAGGGTTGCAGCCGGGCTGCCTGATATGCGGAACAAGCTGCTTACAGAAGGTAAATTGGTAAGTTATGGTATTTATTTCGATGTAAATAAAGATGTTGTAAAACCTGAGTCGTATGGTACCCTCAAAGGTATTGCCGATGTGCTGAAGGAAAATCCAAGCGTGCGTGTAAAAATTGTAGGCTATACCGATAGCGATGGAGCCGACGCCGCTAACCTCGATCTGTCGAAACGCCGGGGTGCTGCGGTTAAAGCTGAATTGATAAAATCTTTCGGAATTGATGCCTCACGACTCGAATCCGATGGCCTGGGCGAAACCAAACCTGTGGCACCTAATGACACTCCAGCCAATAAAGCTATGAATCGGCGGGTTGAATTTATCAAATTGTAACATTCAATAAAAATGTTAAAGCTTTCGCTATAACTATTTAGTTTTGGATATTGCAAGGATACCCATGAACGGCAACCTGAAAAAGGTTGCCGTTTTGCTTTTTTTATTGATTTCGGAATAATTCTGTATAAATTTTGCTATATTTACATCAACTGAATATATTCCTCGTTCTCTTCCAAAATCCCTGAAAAAAGGGATACCCTGGTCCATACCATGTTTTAGTTTTGTTATTACCGGAATGTGTCACATAATCATTTAGTTAATCTCAAAAACCATGAAAACCATCATCCGAATCTTTTTTGCAATTCTGCTTTTGGGCGCAGTAACGTATGCCAATGCCCAAATTATCAATGTTCCGAAACGTGTACAAAACAAAGCAGTGAACCGGATTAACCATCAGATCGATAAAGGCATTGACAAAGGACTCGATGCGGTTGAAGACAGTATTTTGGGCACCAACAAAAAGTCGACTCCACCGGCAACGCAAAAAACTGATCCCAAAGCTACAACAACAACAGCGGGCACTGGCCAAACCGGAGGCAAGCAGGACCAGACATCGTTGAAATCGTTTTCAAACTACGATTTTGTTCCGGGCGACAAAGTCCTGCTGTTCGAAGATTTCAGCCAGGATGCCGTGGGCGATTTCCCGGCATTATGGACCACCAATAAATCAGGTGAAGTCAACACATTAAATGTTGCCCCTGGTAACTGGTTAAATCTGAATGCTACCGAAGGGAACTGGTGGTTTTTAAAGCCTATTGATTTTCCCAAGAATTTTATTGTTGAATTTGACGTGGTTCCTAAAAAATCAGGTGGACGCTATGCAGTTGGTGTTGCCATGTATGGAGAAAACGCCTACAAGGAAATGAGCGATCCTTACAACTGCAAAACAGGGCTGATGGTGTCTGTATCCAAAAGCGGGTGGGGAACTGACGGGTTAAAATCAGGTCAACCAAAAATAACGGGCACATCCGACCTCAACCCTGTGAAAGAGGAAAAACTGAGCCATGTTATTATCTGGGTCCAGAACCGCAGGGTCCGTATCTATCATGAAGGTAAAAAAGTGCTGGATATGCCAACGAACCTTTATGAAGACAGTAAGTTTACCCGCTTTGCCTTTCAGCTTTGGCGCGGCGCATCCTGTAGCTCGTATGTAACAAATATTAAAATTACTACCGCATCACCCGATACCAGGAACAAATTGCTCACCGAAGGCAAATTGGTAACCTATGGCATTTATTTCGATGTGAATAAAGATGTTGTAAAACCCGAATCGTATGGCACTTTAAACGATATCGCAAAAGTATTGAACGAAGTTCCTGATGTAAAAGTTAAAATTGTTGGCCATACCGACAGTGACGGTGCCGATGCTGCCAACCTCGACCTTTCGAAACGTAGGGCTGCAGCTGTTAAAAACGAGCTTGTAAAATCATTCAATGTTAATGGCGACCGGCTGATTACCGATGGAATGGGAGAAAGTAAACCTATTGCACCAAACGATACGCCTTCCAACAAAGCGCTCAACCGCAGGGTGGAGTTTATTAAAATGTAGTTTTCGCCCCCTAATCCTAATCGATTTCTACTATGAAATGGCTACTTTTTCTTTTGGCTTTAAACTTTGTCCCGGCTATCGTAGCCGGACAAAAAAATGCCTACAATTTTTTCCCGGCAATCCCTTTCCCGCCCGAAACTGTGTGCCTCGACGATACCAGCATCAATGCATATTTCCGCCTGCTTGGCAAGGTCCAGTTTGAAATATCCAATGAAATTGCTGAAAGGGAAAAGATAGTGAACACCTACATGAAAGAGCACAAAGAGGATATGAAGCAGCAAATGATTCAAAATGCAAACCTCCAGCTCACCCCCCAGCAAATGCAAGCCATGAAAAAGGACAATAAGCACATGACACAGGAGCAGAAAATGCAATTTGCCGACCAGATCATGCAGCAGAATATGAATGTTTCGATGAAGGAAATGCAGAATTTGAAAGAGTATTCCAAGGGGAAGGATACTGCTGCCCTCAAACGCTACTCCCAGGCTTATGCCACCGAGCGTATGGCCGATCAGAATGCTGATCCTGCTGCGCTGGAGGCTGAACGACTGAAAATGAAATCGCAGGCCGACCTGATGAAAGAGTTGTATGATATCAATCAGCGGCTTATGGGTGGAGGAAGCAAATATACCAGCATGATTGATAGCCTGCAGGTTGAGAGCGACACAGCCTTTAGCGACTTACTTAAGGCAATTGCCCCTTATGAGCGGCAAATTGCGCAAATTAATGAAAACCGTAAAAATGATCCGGACCGCCGTAACAATGAGGCTGCCAGCCGTGAGGATTTTGAACAGGTAAAAATGTTCCAGAAAAAGATACAGCAATACAAATACCAGTATTGCTTTGAGCGAACACCCAAATACTTTGAAATACTGAAAGGTTTACGGCAATATGTGCCAACAACTTTTTCCGATTGCGACAGCGTGGATTATCTGAACTCCGAAATCATTTTCAGGCAAACCGGCGTTCGCCCGCCTAAAGAAGCACTTGGATTATCAGCACTCAAAGCCGTAGAGCACTACACCTCGCTGCTGGCCGATTGCCGTAAATACAAACTTGTGCAAGATCCTAATAAGGAAGAGTATTAAATTATTGACAAGTAATTTCAGGTTTTATCTAAGTGCGGACACTAACCCTGTTTTTAAAAGCCTGTTCCCTATGTTGCTAAAAAAGCTTTTTATCATCTTACTGGCAATGCTGCTGAGTTGTGCCACGTATGCGCAAAATCAGCCAAAAACCGCTGAACAACTTAAAAAGGAAATGGCCGAAATCCGTCGTAATACCAACTGGAGCGACGAAGCTGCCGCCAACAAATCCCAGGCAAAAATTGAGGAATTGTCGAAGCAACTGATGATGGTGAATAAAATGAACCAGCAGCAAGCCGCGGGTGCAAAAGTGGATACGGCAAAAATTCAGGAAGAAGCCGAGTACAAAATGAGTCTCTGGAGCCAGATGATGAAAAGTGTCGACCAGGGTGAAAGCGGCGACCGCTTACTGGCCAAACCAGTCCGCGATAAAATTGTGGAAGCCTACAAGGACGACGAATCGCCTAAGGTGAAAAATCCGCAATACTACGAAGAACAAACCTTCCTGTGTATTGATATGTCGGTGCCAACTATCCAGCGCATCATCGACCAAATGGAAAATTTCAAATCCATCAAAGCCTTGCTCATTACATGCAGCAAGGGGCCGGTAAAAGTGGACCTCGACGACCTGCTTGCGCGCGCGCGCAACTATCCGCTCGAACAACTCCATATTATTAATTTTCAGGGTTATGTGTCATCAGTCCCAGCTTCGATCGAACAGTTTCCGAATCTGAAATATTTGTCGCTTTACAACAACGCTATTTCAGAACTTCCCGCTTCTGTTGCTGGCTTGTCGTCGCTACAGACGCTTTATTTGGATATGAACCCGGTTAATTCGCTGTTGCCGGTGGTTGGTTCATTGAACCAGCTTAAAAAACTCGGCATCGCCAAAACCAGTATCAGCGAAAGCGAAATTGAACAAATAAAAGCATTATTGCCCAACTGTGAAATCCTCGTACAATGAAAAGTGTGCTGCTTATACTGCTCATCATATGTGTGTTGCCTGTTACGAAGGCCGAAAAGACCAAGTTTTTTCTGACATGGAAAATCACGGCTCAGGACAAGAACAGTGAGGATAAGCTCTCCCTGTTTTGCGATGCTTTCGAAGGTGAATTTAACAATACCATTGCCGATAAATTTCCCTGTGCTACAGCCACAAGTTATCAGAATATTGTTGCCGTGCTGAGCCACGAAAGGGAAAAACAGCTTCTGGGCGTAGGCGATGATAATACCCTTGCAGATCTTGCAGGGGCCATGGGTGCCCATTACCTGGTTTCGTTGAAAATGACCCAGGCTGGGCAAACAGTTTTTATGAATGCAGTATGCATGCAAATGTCGAACGCTAAAATGCTGGTGAACGTTATTCAGCAATCACCGTTGGATGAAGGTGCTTTTGAAGGCGTTAAAACCCTGGCTCAAAAGTTTTTCGATGAGCTTTTGAAATATGAAATTTGTCCCTATAAAGGCACCATCAAGGTGGAAGTTAAAAGCGACCTGTCGGTAGACGAAAAAAAGGAATATCCCATCTTTTGCAACGAACAGGACAAGCAGTATAAGTTGCATTACAAGGCCGAAAAGCACTCGGATAACTTCTGGACGTTCGAAAAGATGACCAGGGTATATGCACGAACCTTTGTAGATTACACTATTTCGGAGGAAACGGAAAAAGAAATTGAGGACGGTTGCTACCAATGCCCTTCCGGGAAAACCAGGAGGTACTATCATGAAACAAACTCCGTGAAAGGAAAAATTGATGAAGCATCTTCCGAGAGTGAAATCTACGGAGTAAAAGTGAACGACAGCCGTATCTACATCGTCTTTAACGACGATGGCACTTATACCATGAAAATTGAAGCTACTTCAAATCAGGCTGACATTACCGAAACCCGCTATAAATATGCCGAAAGCTGGTGCGATAATAGTAACAAACCACCTGAAACCATTAAAAACAAAACCGACATTCCGTTTACATACATCTTCGGTCCGTACAAAGGAACCGCCAGAGACGAATCCTTAAAACTAAGCAACGAGAAAAAGGAGGAAACCGATCCTGTATCAGGCGAAAAGATAACCTACATCATAAGTTACGATCTGGCAAGGGAATAGAATGTTATTTTTTTATGCCCGTAGCTGTAAATCCCAACAACCCATGAAAAATCTGAGTGTGATTATTCTGCTGGTTTCAGTTGCCATCAGGGCAGCCGGCCAACACACCCCCATGGAATATCTTAATGCCATACCAAATCCTCCGTCAGATCCGTGCGGGTTTGGAATAAGTGAGAAAGCTCAATTTCTGGACGCTTTGCAAAGTTCACTTAGTGTTTTTAAAGAGAATGCTGAAAAAGAAAGTGAAGCTTCAGAGCAATTCCAGGACGAACACCAGGACGAACAAACTGTCAGTGTGTTGATGAAAGCTGGTTATACACGTCAGGAGGCTGAAAAAATGAAAAACCTCGACAAAATGAGCGATGAAGAGAAAATGATGCTGGCAAACCAGATGCTGCAGAAAAACTATGGATTTGCAGATACGGCCGAAGCCCATAAAGTGGCCAGATACGATTCAACTGCTCAGCAGCGTTGGGCCAAAGCAACAAGCACCATGGTAATTGCCGATGTACAGTCTGAACCCGAAAAAAACAAGCAGAAGCAACTCGAAATTAAAAACAACCTCGATCTGCAGGCCGAAATGCAGTATTTAAAGGATTCACTCCTTGCTACCGAAAACAAGTACTTCGAAATGCTCACAGAACTCGAGTTAGATGCCGATACGGCATTGTCAGAAATGAATCCTGAAATTGATAAACTCTATAAAGACCTTGCCAAAGGCAACGGAAATACCGACCAAATCATCAACAAGATAGTAGCCCTCAGGCAGAATTATTGCGAGAAATTTACTCCCAGGTACCTTCGGATAATCGAAGGTTATAAAGGATATGTAGCCGAACATTTCCAGCAGTATTTTCGCCTGGAAGAATTGCAGATGAAACTGGCCGAAAACCAGGGCGTATTGAAGGATCCCAATTACACCCCAGGAAAACTGGCTATGGGGAAGGCCGGAACTTATGCGAGCATGGTGCATGCTGTTTTTAAATACAACCTGAATGCAGATGTAGGTGCCCAGTTTATCGGATATTGATTATAATATGAGGTTTAATCCATGAAATTAATGATCCCCACCCTGATTTTTTCTATATGAAAGCAATTGTTTTACTATGTCTGTTACTGGGTTTTTGTTTCAGCTGTTTCGCCCAACCCGACGAGATTAAGCGCATTATGGCCAAACAAAAATCAGGAGAAGAACTTACCGAGCAGGAAGAAACCACTTTCGAAAAGTGGATTGATGATATGGCTGCAAAAGCCGCAAACCAGAAAAATCCTGCCGGTGTTGCATCAAAAACCGGTGTTAAAAAAGCCGATTGCCCAATCCTAAAAACTACTCCGCTTAAGGTAACTGAACTTACCCGCGAAAGTTATGTTAGCCTTGCCAAAGGACTTCTTGCGACATACGGGCCGAAGTCAGGCGACCTGCCCGGTTTGAAATCCTTACTGGAGAATTCAAAAAAACCGACCGATGGATCCGATATGGCTGCCATGTTCACCCTGGTTGGAGCCGGATCATCCGGCATTTATGTTACTGCCTGGAGTGCTTCAAAAAAGCCGGATGATCTGCTTACAGCCAATAACCTGGGTGTGGTGTTAAAGGACATGGGTGAGTTTACAAAAGCCCTGCAGGTGCTTAAGTAGATCGGAAGAGCACACGTCTGAACTCCAGTCACTTAGGCATCTCGT
>CALCJE010000033.1 GCA_937965665.1 uncultured Bacteroidales bacterium | reverse complement strand
TTTTTATGGCGACAACGCTTTTCTGACATACCTTTATTTCAATCCTACTCCTGCTTCCAAACAGGTGGATGTTACCCTTCCGCAAGGTACATTCGGCATATATGAAGCAATAACGGAAACAACACTGTTTACTTCAGCCTCCGGCACCATTCAGCTGACTATACCTGCTGGTGAAGTGAGGATGATAAGACTTTTTAGCGCCGGATCAACTCCTGAAGTACGTAGCTCAAAACTGTACCTGGGCGATAACGTACTGGATTATCATTACCAGTATGGTTATTCAGGAAATTTACGCATCAAGTCCATTGCAACCAGCCAAAACCCGGTTTTACCCAATACCGGTTTCACAGCCTATTGTGAGCCTGGCAATGTAAAACCCGGAAAAACAGTGCAATACGAATGGTTTCTTGACGATGTGCTGATTCCGGGCAAGGATCAACCCCAGGTTTCATTAACAGTACCGCAAACACCTTCGCAGCCGATATTGAAATGCCGCATAACATCAGATGGAGAAAGTGCCGAAGACACCCTTCACCTGAGGGTTGTATCCCATATTCCCACGCCGCCGATGGTAAACGGCATACTGGCTTCATCAAAATACAGTGCAGTTAATGCTCCGAACACGTTTACAGCAATTGTTACTCCTGCGGAAGGTGAAATTCTGACGTATTTATGGAGCGCTTCAGCAGGCCAACTGGAACAGAACTCCGGGACATCTGTTACCTGGCAAGCCCCGGCCATGCCCTCGGTAAACACCATTACGCTTAAAGTAACCAACCAGGATTTGCTCTCTACAACTATATCAACCACAATTCTGGTGAAAGATACTGCCTTTGCGCAACAGGCTCCACTGATTTATTATCCATTTGATTTTGATACCCAGAATGCTGCCAGCAACCGTTTCCACGCCACAGCTACAGGAGTAAACAAAACCGACGATTCCCGCGGTCTGCCAGGGCTGGCTTACCAGTTTACCTCAGGGTCAAATATCATTTACACCGAAAATCAACCCGACCTCAACTTTACAGGCGCGGTTACGCTGAGTTGCTGGATGAAATGCAGCCAGTTTGATTCAGAAAGATTCATCATTTCGCATGGATCGTGGCAACAACGATACAAAATTTCAATCACACCCGAAGGGCGACTCCGCTGGACAATAAAAACTAGCAACGGAGTTTCTGACCTAGATGGTTCAGCCCCGATTGAACTGAACCGCTATTACCACATAACAGCGGTATACACCGGTTATTCCATGGAACTTTATGTAAATGGAGTGCTCGACACATTCAAAGCCTTTTCCGGTGAAATTCAACCTTCATCCAAACCGCTAACGATAGGCCGGATGGATAACGTGGAAACCCAATACGCGCTCCGGGGAAGCATTGACGAAGTGAAAATGTGGGATAAGGAAATACCTGTTCCGCAGATCGAAAAATTAAAGGAACTTTGGTTAACCTCCGCCGGTATTGAAGAAGATAAATATACTGCCGAAATCTATCCAAATCCGGCTGCTGATTTTATAATGGTGCGACTGAAAGGCTCAGCAGAAGCACAAAGCATCAGTCTTTGCAGCATCCAAGGAATCGAAACTAAAGATTATAAAGTAAGCCTGCAGGCGACAAGAATTGATATTGAAGTATCGAGGGTAAAACCTGGCATGTACTTACTTCAGATAATTCTAAAGGACGGGCGGGTTATCATTAAGAAAGTATGTATCGTTTAGCCAAACCCTGATTTTATAGCCGTTTGCTTAAAATACATTAAATTTCCGGGCAGCAACTGAAATGGCAGGATTTCTTACACCCTGATTTTAAAAACTCATCATCAGAATTTCATTTCCGGTATTTCTCCTTCTACCAGCAGCGGGGCGGCTGTAGCTTTCACAATATCTTCAACACTCAGGCCCGGGGCACGCTCTACCAGTTTAAAACCATTTGCGGTAACATCAATAACCGCCAGGTCGGATACAATGCGTTTTACACACCTGATGCCGGTGAGTGGCAACGTACATTGCTTCAGCAGTTTCGATTCGCCATCCTTGCTGCAATGCTGCATGGCTACAATAATGTTTTTAGCCGAGGCCACCAGGTCCATGGCGCCGCCCATGCCTTTCACCATCTTGCCGGGTATTTTCCAGCTGGCTATATCGCCTTGTTCCGATACTTCGAAAGCGCCCAGCACGGTTAAATCAACATGCCCGCCCCGGATCATGGCAAAGCTCATGGATGAATCGAAAAAAGCAGCACCCTCAACCACGGTTACCGTCTGCTTGCCTGCATTGATAAGATCGGCATCCACTCCGTCAGGATACGGGAAAGGGCCCATGCCCAGGATTCCATTTTCCGACTGCAGTATTACCTGCATGCCTTCGGGGATGTAATTGGCAACCAGGGTGGGAATACCGATTCCAAGGTTCACGTAATAACCATCGCGTAGTTCCTGTGCGATGCGTTGTGCTATTTGTTCTTTGGTGAGAGCCATTTGTTAGATGTTGGATGTTAGATGTTGGATGTTGGATGTTGAATTGTGGAAGTAGGATGGTACAATGCAAATTAAGATACCTCATGTTATTCTGACATCCGACATTGCACATTGCACATCCCACATTCCTATCTGACTGTAATCCGTTCAATTCTTTTCTCATAATCCACCCCCTGGAAGATACGTTGCACAAAAATGCCGGGTGTATGGATAAAGTTGGGATCGAGTGTGCCGGCAGGTACAAGTTCCTCCACCTCGGCCACGGTAATTTTTCCAGCCATAGCCATGGGATGGTTAAAATTGTTGGCGGTTTGTTTATAAACCAGGTTTCCCATGGTATCGCCTTTCCAGGCTTTAACAAAGGCAAAATCGGCTTCGAGCGCGGTTTCGAGCAGGTGTGGCTTGCCATTCAGCATCCGGATTTCCTTTCCCCCGGCTACCTCGGTGCCTGCCCCGGCCGGTACATAAAATGCCGGGATACCGGCACCTCCGGCACGACAACGTTCGGCCAGGGTGCCCTGCGGAATCAGCTCAACTTCGAGCTCGCCGGCAAGCAGCTGTCGTTCAAACTCTGAATTCTCGCCTACATAGGACGAAATCATCTTGCGGATCTGCCTGTTTTGTAACAAAATGCCCAGCCCGAAATTATCAACCCCGGCATTATTCGAAATACAGGTTAACCCGCTGATGCCACTTTCGGCCAAAGCCCTGATTGCATTTTCAGGAATTCCGCAAAGCCCGAAACCGCCAACCATCAGGGTCATTCCATCTTTCAGGCCGGCAATGGCTTCGGCGGCATTATTTACTACCTTATTCATAAAGATTTTTGTATTAAAGGTATATTTTTTCGTAAAGACATTTCAATTTCCTTTATCAAGATTATCATTAAAAAACTCATCGACAACCTCGTTGAATCTATTCTTATAATCGATAAGGGTAGCATGACTGGAATTCGGCAAGATCCAGAGGTATGCGCCTGGGATAGATTTCGCGATAAGCATGGTATGTTCTGTTAGAATAAGATCGTGGTCGCCACCAATTACCAGCGTGGGGCATTTTATGTGTTGAAGCTGTTGAATGGTGATATTGGGTTGAAACAGATCAAGCCCTACCAGCTTACGCAAATGAATGTTTTCGGGGGTTTGGGGCATTTTGCCTAAGGTATCGTAATAATTAAAACCCCACATATAATCAGGACCACTTATGGCAGAGC
>CALCJE010000032.1 GCA_937965665.1 uncultured Bacteroidales bacterium | reverse complement strand
CGACCACCGAGATCTACACTCTTTCCCTACACGACGCTCTTCCGATCTAAAAATAACTTCTTTATTCCCCATATTGCGGCGGGTAAAGAAAAGCCGCTCGTAATCAACGGCACCTTTGCCGGTATTATACAATTCGTAGGCCAGCGCACCATTTTCGTCTCTGAGGTTGATTACTGCTTTGGCGGCATCGGCGGCAAGTTGCCATTTGTCGGGGTTGGTAAATTCGAGATCCCACAGAGGGCTGGCGGCATATAGCAACATACGCGCTTTTAAAGCCATTGCCGCGCCTTTGGTTACTCGTCCCATCTCATTATCAGGCCTCGAAACCGGGAGTAGACTGATGGCTGAATCACAATCTTTCAGGATATATTCAACACATTCCTTATAAGTATTTCGTGGATACATCAGGTTATCTCCGGGAACCAGCACCTTATCAATAATGGGCATTCCGCCGTATCGCTTGATAACTTCGAAAAAGTAAAAGCCCCTTAAAAAATAAACTTCGCCAACCATGGCATCCCTGGTTTTACGGTCAGGAAACGGAATAACTTCAAGTTTGGAAAGAAAAATATTAGCTTTCCGTATCCCGGAATAGTAGTTGTATATCTGGTCATCCTGTCCATCGTAACTACCGAAGTTAAATGGATTTGATCCATGGTAGCCGGCGTAAGAATCGGATTCGTCAGAAGCTGACGCCATTGGAACCGGCTGGAAGTTGCCCACGCGGTTAAATCCATCCTGCAGATGAACGTAAATATCAGCCTGAAAACGTTGCGCATTTTCGAAGACAGTGAACACTGTTTCCTCATCCAGGTTTAATCCCGGGGCACGATCCAGGAAATCATCGTTCTCACACGAGACAACGAATACCGAAATCAATGCTAAAAATATATATCTGGTCAGTTTCATGTTCCGTATTTTTAAAAGTTTAGATTAAGCCCGAAGTTGTACGATTTCAACGGAGGCATGTTACCTCCACGTTCATTCCGGTTATCGGGATCAAGACTCGGTTCTTTGGCCCACAACACCAGGTTTACGCCTGAGAAGTAAATACGCAGTGTTTCGACCTTAAACCTTTGTAGTAATGATTTGGGTAAGGTATATCCCACTTCAATGTTTTTAAGCCTTATGTATTCGCCCGATCCAAGGCTGTAAGTACTGCCTGCTTCGTTGTTCTGGTACTGACCATAAAGCCTGGTATATTGTTCCGAACCAGAAGTTTCCGGGGTCCAGTATTCCCAGTGTTTGGGGAATACATTTTCGTTGTTTGAGAAATGCCACATAATTTCCCAGTTTTTCTCGAAAGAAGCCCTCGAAACACCCTGGAATAGAGCAGAAACATCAAAATTCCTGTAATTCATACCTAATGTGAAACCATAGGTAATTTCGGGCACCGTTGAATATCCGGTTCTTACATAGTCGAAACGGTTAATCACGCCATCATTATTGATATCCCTGAATTTAAGATCGCCCGGAAAAACAAGGTTATTACCCGGAATACCTCCTAACTGTGCAATTTGCGGACTGCTGTTATAAATGTCATTGTAATCCTGGAATATCCCGTCGACAATCAGTTTCAGCGGGGTTCCGATGGGATACCCTTTTTCTTTCTGGTAATCAAGGGTCATGTAAGCATCGTCGCGTGCAATTACTTTATTGTGAGCATAGGAGAAGTTGCCGCGTACGAAGTATGAAAAGTTTTTGGAGATGGTCATATTGTGCCGTAGCTCCATTTCGAATCCTTTGTTTTCGACTATTCCGACGTTTGCAGCACTGAATACGGCCCCGGTGTACGAAGGCGTTGTATTTGTGATGGTAGTCAGGATTTTATCGCGGTATTCGTAGAAGTAATCGAAATTAAAGCCGAACATACCTTTGAGTATCTCCGATTCGAAACCGATGTTCAGCTTACGGGCTACTTCCCATTGTACATTTTCATTGGCAATGGTACCTTCGCGAATGCCGGTGTATGAGTTGTCGCCGGTTCCGAATTTCACACCGCCTACTTCCTGGTATTGTTGCAGGTAAATGAAACGGTCGTCGCCGATTTTATCATTTCCAACCCAACCCATCGATCCACGTACTTTCAAATTGGTAACCACATGGCTGAAACCAGTATTTTTCAGGAAAGCCTCGTTGGTAGCAACCCATCCGAGTGCAAAAGCAGGGAAAAATCCAAACCGGTGCCCCGGGGCAAAGTTTTCGGATCCGTTGTAGCCCATATTTACTTCGGCCAGGTAGCGCCCCGAGTAATCGTAGGTTACACGGCCTACAATGCCTTCGGTGGCATAAGGTGTTTCAGCATTTACATATTTCAGGTCGCGGTTTCCCAGTACCAGGGCGGTAAAGCCATGTTTACCGAAAGTACGTGCATAGTTCAGGCTTATTTCATAATAGGTTTTACGGGTATCGTACACATCGCCCCATGCATAGCTGAGCGGGCGGTTTTCGCCAAATTCAGTATATTTATTGTTAACCTGGTCATATTGATAAACGGCAAAGCTCTGCCCGTAATTCCGACCCATGGAGCTGTTATCATCAAAAGCCAGCTGTCCTTTTACCGATAATCCCGGGGTAAGGGCATCGAGTTTATAATTGAGGCTTACACTCATTTCGAGCACACTACGGGTTTCCTTATAAAAACCATTGTCGCGAACTTTCCCGATCAGGTTGGTGCGGCTGCTGTTACCGGCAAGTGATCCGTCGGGGTTAAAAACTGGAGTATAACGTCCTCCAAGAGCAAAGGAAGCACGATACAATTCCCAGCTGCCATACCAGGCAGAAGCAGGATTAGTCCTGTTTTCGATACGGGTACCCAGGCTGATAGCGGCGCTGAGATTTTTCGAAACATCGATGTCGAAGTTGGAACGGAAATTATACCTAGAAAAATTAGTATAGGGGTCGTAGTTATAAATACCATCCTGGGTAAGATATCCCCCTGAAACGAAATAACGTATATTTTTAGTTCCGCCACTCACATTCAGGTTATATTGCGAAAGTGAAGAATGGTCGCGGATCAGCACATCGACCCACGAATAATCGGGATTGGTATAAGGTGAAGCCCCGGTGCGGAAATTCATCAGGTCCTTGGTGCTGTATGCGGCTGCTACTCCGGCGCCTCCTGTAATTGCATTCACATTGCTGAGCACTGCCGAGCGATAGGAATCGAGGGGCTGAGGAATACGGGTTGGAACGGTGATAGCGGTTTGCGTGGTGAACGATATTTTTGGTTTGCCTTCGGAACCACGTTTTGTGGTAACTATAATAACGCCATTAGCACCCTTAACCCCGAAAACGGCGGTGGCCGAAGCATCTTTCAAAATACTTAAGGTCTGAATTTCGTTAGGATCAATTTGTGCAAAGCCGTCGCGTATAATTCCATCGACCACGATCAGCGGTTTGGAATTTCCATAGGTAGC
>CALCJE010000031.1 GCA_937965665.1 uncultured Bacteroidales bacterium | reverse complement strand
TTTTCGCACCCTGCCCCCATTAATACAAGCAGCAGGATTAAAGCGCTGAGTTTCAAAATGGTTATTTTCATAATCCTAAGTTATAGAGCTAAATATAAGTATGGATATTAAAAGAACTATTATTATTTTTTCTGATAAGCGTTAGTGGCTAAATTAAACAATTCGGGGGGGGGTATGCAAGCTATTTTGCATTTATTTTGTAATTTATATATGTTCTTAATAAGCAAATTGGCCTTAGTCCTGTAATTACTAAAGGTTTGAATATGTGCTAATTGCAGCATATATCATCCTGCTTTAAGTGTATTATCTTTCAGTTTTGTGCAAAGCGTAGCTTTACATTAATCACAAAGAACTCATTGTAATTTTCGGAACAAAACAGCAGTTTCATATCTTCGGGTAAAGGGTTTAAAAATTCCCGAAGGGTTGTATGCATAAGTATTGTTAAACGATAAAGAAAAGTTTAGAGCGGCTATCGACCTACGATTCGGGGTTTTTTATTGTGCAAATTCCCTTACTTTTGCCCCGCTTATGAAAAAAACAAAAAGCAAATACTATGTAGTGTGGCAGGGCCATCAAACCGGCATTTACGACTCGTGGGATAAATGCAAAAAGCAGGTGGATGGTTACGCTGCCGCCAAATACAAAAGCTTTGATACGCCCGAAGAAGCCCACCGGGCTTTTGGCAGCAATGCCTGGGCCTACCTTGGTAAAAACGTGAAACCCGCGGTTAATAAGGAGTTGCTTATAAAATATGGCCAACCGCTTGCGGAAGCCCTGTGCGTGGATGCCGCCTGCAGCGGAAACCCAGGCATACTCGAGTACCGCGGCGTTTACCCGCCCACAGGGCAGGAAATTTTTCGTCGTGGCCCGTTCCCCGAGGGGACAAACAATATTGGCGAGTTCCTGGCCATTGTTACCGGGCTGGCCTGGCTGAAACAGAACAATTTATCGCTGCCACTGTACAGCGATTCTCGAAACGCCATTTCGTGGGTCGAACAGAAAAGCTGCAAAACAAAACTGCCACGGAATAAAAAAAATGAAGAACTTTTCGATCTTGTAGACCGGGCAGAGGAATGGCTGCGCAATAACAGCTACCAAACCCGTATCTTGAAATGGGAAACCAAGGCCTGGGGCGAAATTCCGGCTGATTTCGGAAGAAAATAACAGTTTTTAACAAGTAGTAAACGGGGCTTGTATCAGGCATTTCGGTCGGCATAAGCGCAATAGCGGGACTTTGCGTCAATAAATATCTGCAAAACAAGTGTTTGTTATTTAAAATTGGATTTTGTAATTTTGCGCCCCTCAATTTAATAATGACCTCCGTGAACCGCCTCAAAGAATATGCTATTCAGTTTGTTGGGCTCGAACCCGGGAACCATCAGTATGAGTTTGAGGTGAACGATTCGTTCTTTGAACATTTTGAGTTTTCGCAGATACAGCAAGGCCTGGTACATGTTACCGTTGATCTTGAAAAAATGGAACGGATGATGATTTTTAACATCGCATTCGAAGGCGAAGTGCAGGTAACCTGCGATCGCTGTACCCACGAATTTTACACCCCGGTGGCCGATGAGCAGCAGCTTATTGTGAAACTGGGCGCCGAATACCTGGAAGAAAGCGAGGATGTGGTTATTATCCCCGAAACGGAATACCAGTTCGACCTTTCAACCTATATTTATGAGTTCATCCACCTGGGTTTGCCGGCACGCCTGCTTCATCCCGACGATGAAAACGGCAACAGCACCTGCGATCCCGAAATGCTGCGCCTGCTCGAAAAGCTTGCCCCTTCAGGAACTGTTGATCCACGTTGGGAAGCGCTCAAAAACCTGAAAACTGAAGAATAAACAAGTAGAAATAAACATAAAAACAAAATACAATGCCAAATCCTAAACACCGGTTTTCGAAAACCAGATCGGCTAAACGCAGAACACATTATAAACTGGAAGCTCCAACTTTCGTTATTTGCTCAAACTGTGGCACTTCGGTACTTTACCACCGTGTATGCCCCGAGTGTGGTTACTATAAAGGCCGCCTCGCTATTGAGAAAAACACAACCGCATAGTTTTGCCTGCAAAAGGGCATATCATGTTTAGCAAAAAGATTCTTTAAATGAGAATCGGATTAGATGTTATGGGCGGCGATTTTGCGCCGATAGCTGCCATTGATGGAGCTATACTTGCAGCAAAAGAGCTTTCATCCAGCGACAAAATCATCCTGATTGGTCCTGAAGACGTAATACGTTCGTTACTTCACGAACGGGGTTGCGATGCTTCCGTGTTTGGTATTGTGCATGCCCCCGATGTAATCGAAATGGGCGAGCATGCTACCAAGGCATTGTCGCGTAAACCCGAATCCAGCATCAACGTTGGATTTCACATGTTAAAACATAAAAAGATCGATTCTTTTGCAAGCGCCGGTAACAGCGGAGCCATGCTGGTAGGATCCATCTTCAGCGTTAATACCATACAGGGAATTGCCCGCCCTTGTACTTCCGCCATTATACCACAGGAAGACGGGGGCTTCAGTCTGCTGGTCGACGTTGGGACCAATCCCGATGCCAAATCGGATGTTTTTTACCAGTTTGGTTTAATCGGCTCCATTTATGTTCAAAATGTGTACCGCGTCAATAACCCAAGGGTAGCACTGCTTAATATCGGGCACGAGGAGGAAAAAGGTAACCTAACTACGCAGTCGGCTTTCCACCTGATGAAGGATTCGAAAGATTTCAATTTTGTCGGGAATATTGAAGGACGCGACATTCTGATGAATAAGGCTGATGTAATTGTTTGCGACGGTTTTACCGGGAATATCATCCTGAAACTTATTGAGTCCTTTTATTCAATCAGCGCGAAGCGTAACATTCAGGATGAATATTTCAACCGGCTGAATTATGAAAACTATGGCGGCACCCCCGTACTTGGAGTAAATGGTGCAGTGGTGATCGGGCATGGCATTTCCAATGATATAGCCATCAAAAATATGGTACTGCTTGGCCGCGATGTGTATAAAGCAAAAATAGCTAATAAAATTAAACATGCCATTCTGAACCTCACCGGAGGTTTTATAGTGGAATAAGATTTCCGTGCCCAGGTCCTGGACAGGATGCAACCCCGGTTTTTAGATAAACCGATTGCAATGATTACTTTCAAAACTGGAAAACAAGAACTTATGACAAAACTAAGAGCCGCAATTACCGGGATAGCAGGATATGTACCGGAATATATACTCAATAATGAAGAACTCAGCCGGATGGTTGATACCACCGACGAATGGATCATGACTCGTGTAGGGATCCGCGAACGACATATTCTGAAAGGGGAAGGGCTTGCTACTTCCGATATGGGAGCCGAAGCCGTTAAACAGCTTTTAGCCAAAACAAATACCACCCCCGACGAAGTCGACCTGCTGATCTGCGCTACGGTTACCCCTGATATGATGTTCCCGGCAACGGCCAATATTATCAGCGATAAGTGTGGCATCACCAACGCTTTCAGTTACGATATGAATGCAGCCTGCTCCAGTTTCCTGTTTGCATTAACAGTTGGACAGAAATTTATAGAGTCGGGTACGCACAAAAAAGTAATTGTTGTTGGGGCCGATAAAATGTCGTCTATTGTCGATTATACCGATCGTGCCGTTTGCCCGCTTTTTGGCGATGCCGCTGCCGCTGTAATGCTCGAGCCTACTACCGAAGAAGTTGGTTTAATTGATTCCATTTTCCAAACCAACGGGGTAGGCCGCCAGCACCTGCATATGAAAGCAGGCGGATCACTGAAACCTGCTTCGCACGAAACCGTTGATGCCCGCGAACACTTTATATACCAGGAAGGACAACCCGTATTTAAATGGGCCGTGTCGAAAATGGCTGATGTTTCGGTTGAAATGATGGAAAAACATAACCTGAAACCCGAAGAACTGGCATGGCTGGTGCCACACCAGGCCAATCTGCGTATTATTGATGCTGTAGCCAACCGCATGGGTCTCGAAAAAGAAAAGGTAATGATTAACATCGACCGTTACGGCAACACAACATCTGCAACTATTCCGCTCTGCATCTGGGAATGGGAATCGAAACTGCGTAAAGGCGACAATATCATACTGGCAGCTTTTGGCGGTGGATTCACCTGGGGATCTACTTACCTGAAATGGGCGTATGACCCGAAGTAGGACGAGTTAACGGGATGAATGTGTTTAGAAGTTGAAGGACGAAAGGGAGAAAGGGCGAAGGGAGAATTGGAGAAAGGGAGAGCCTGTAAAGAGCAGCTGATTTACAAAATATAGTATAAAGCCCTGCCTGTTTGGCGGGGTTTTTCATTTATTGTTGTGCTGATCCTGTCCAGGTATAATTGCTGAAAACAACCGAAACAGCATCCTCGTATTCGCCGAAACTATTTACTTTTTTTACCTGTTTAAATACCTTGTGCGGATCGTTAAACGATTCAGCCAGGTAATGCCAGTATTCTTTTAAATTACCCAAAACCGAGAGGTTATCGTTTTTTTGCCTGCGGTAAGCATGGTACAACTCGTCAATAAACTGCCTGATGTGCGCATGCTCGTTTGCAGCTATTGTTAGCCCTTTGATCCGCGCCGGCAGGAAAGGATCCGAAAGTAAACCGCGACCAATCATAAAGGTGCTGATGCCCGGAAAGCGGGCGCTGATTTGCTTGAAATTTTCTTCTGTAAAAACATCGCCGTTGTACACAAGCGGGGCATGCAATGTTGCCATTGCTTTTTCAAAAGCATCGGGGTTGGTATCGCCGCTGTAGAGTTGTTTCCCGATGCGGGCATGAATGGTGATTTCCGAAATAGCATGCCGGTTGAAAACCGGTACCAGGGCATCGAACTCGGATTCGGATAGGTAACCCAGCCTGCATTTCACCGAGAACCGTATTGGCATTCCGGCCAGGGCCTCAGTAAGTATTTCATCTATCATTTCGGGGTACGGCAGCATGCCCGATCCCCGCTTCTTTTTGGCTACCATGGGGTAGGGGCAACCCAGGTTCCAGTTCAGCTCGCCGTAACCCATCCTGTGGCATAGGGCTGCGAAGCGCTTAATTTCGTCAGCATCCTTGCTTAACACCTGTGGAACCACCTCAATGCCGTTTTCAAAGGGCTTGCCCAACTCTTCCAGTTTCCTGGCCGGAAGTTTGGAGTCGTGTTGTATACCGTTAAAAAATGGAGTGAAGAGTTTATCAACGCCCGTGAAATGCCGGGTGTAAACATCGCGGAATGTTACGCCTGTAATTCCCTGGAAAGGTGCCAGGTATATGGCGGGAGAAGTTGTTGTCACCAAAAAATAAATTGAAAATTGCTATTTCTTAACCATGCTGTCCAGGTATTCTTTCAGCTTGTTCTGGTTTTTTGCATCAATCAATTTTTTCATTTCGCCCCGGGGTTTATAGTTGTTTGCCGGGTTTTCGCAATAGGTCGCAAGCATGCGGTACGAGTTCAGTTTTAAGTCATCGCGGTCGACCCCTTTCCCTTTCTGAAGCGCATAACCTGTAATGCAGGCGGCATAAACGCCGATAAGTTCACGGTCGTCGTTGGTAATTTTCCGCATCGATTCATCAACGGCAAAAGAGTAATCGGAGGTTCCCTGCATCCATTTCAGGATAAAGGCGATAGCGTTTTTCCGGTTGATGTTTTCTTTGTCGATGGGGGTTGTATATACAAAATCAGCGGCAAGGCTTACCTGTGGTTCGGCTTTACGGTAATCGGCAGCTGTATTGAGCAGGATATTGTCGTACTGCGATGTATTCTGTGAAAATGCGTTTACTGCCAATAACACCAGCAGGATGGATAGAATAGCTTTCATAGCGTTGATGTTCAGATTTTTAACAATGTTCGGGCAAATGAGGTTGAAACCGTTAATATAGGGAGCAAATATAGAATTTATTATCCGAAAGCATACCATGTGTGGCGTTTTGCTGCAAACTTCTGCAATCGGGTTTTTCGGTTCCCATATCCCATAAACAAAAAGCGTTCCATTGAATCATCATCAATGGAACGCTTTAAAATTGAATTATGTTAGAATTATTTCTTCTCGATGCTCCAGCCGGTTTTGAGACCAACAATAAACCATGCGAGGGAAACGGTTCCAAGTGCAAAAATGGTATCACCAATTACCCTTAGCCAGCGGAAGGTTGACAGAACTTCGCTCTGCATAAAATCGGCCGAACGTGCATACCATAAACCATGTTTTACGCTTACCCAGGTTTGAGCAAGCCCAACCGGCAGCACACTGATCAGCACCATGAGTGCCAGGCCGATGTTAATAGCCCAGAATGCGAAGCGGATATATTTGGGTTTCCACACTTGTTCGGCATGCATGCTGCGAAGCACGAACAACATAAGCCCTATGCCCAGCATTCCGTATACGCCGAAGAGCGCGGTATGTCCGTGTACCGGTGTGGTGTTGAGGCCTTGCATGTAATACAGGGCAATGGGAGGATTAATCAGGAAGCCAAAGATACCGGCGCCCACCAGGTTCCAGAACGAAACGGCAAGAAAACTGTAAATCGGCCATTTGTAGTTCTGTATCCAGTTGTTTGTTTGCGATATTTTGAGGGTCGAATAAGCCTCGAAACCGATTAACACCAGCGGAGCCACTTCGAGCGCGCTGAATGTTGCGCCCAGGGCGAGTACAGCTGTAGGTGTTCCTGTGAAATACAGGTGATGGAAAGTTCCCAGGATACCTCCCGAAAGGAAAACGATGGTTGAGAACAAAACGTTGGAAGTTGCCGTTGCCGAACGGATAAGATTCAGCTTTACAAACAGGAAGGCTATGGCTACCGTTGCAAACACTTCGAAGAATCCTTCAACCCAGAGGTGAACCACCCACCAGCGCCAGTATTCGGCAATGGCAAGGTTGGTTTGTCGGCCCCACATGAGACCGGCCCCGTAGAATGCTGCAATAGCAACCGAAGCAATAAGGAACATGCTAAGCAGGTG
>CALCJE010000030.1 GCA_937965665.1 uncultured Bacteroidales bacterium | reverse complement strand
AGAGTTGCCCGATCTCTTCGATAATCCTCTTCCTGAATTTTGTAGCACCCGGAAAATCAGATTCCAGTCTTTTGCCATTCAGCCACATATTGATCAATTCGTCGTAATCAGCATCAATTTCGCCGGCCGAATCAATCATACCCGAAAATATATTTACGTACTTAATGGTAAGTATGCCTGAGTTGCTTCCGGTTAATTTAAACACATATTCTTTCCGCTCGCAGGTAAGACAGCCAGCCATCGATACCATAATGGTCAGCAGTAAAAGGAGTTGGAAAAATCTTTTGTGTTTCGACATAAATTCCGGGTGATTTCACAAAAGTATAAAAATTAAAATGATACTGAAGGACAATCTCAACCCGGGAGGGCAGCAGAGATCAGAAAACGATATACTGGCAATGCCTGGCAAACATTTCGTTATATTTGCGCTCTTTTACTGAACCATTATGCCTGAAATTCTGAGCCAGCTTTACTCCAATATTATTGATACATCGTGGCTCGAAGTGTTTGCGGTTATTTTCGGGATACTGAGCGTGTGGTTTGCGCGCAAGGAAAATATATGGGTATATCCGACAGGGATTGTCAATGTGCTGATTTACGTTTATCTCTGCTTTTATGCAGGTTTGTATGCCGATATGGCCATCAACGCCTTTTATTTCGTGATGAGTGTTTTTGGCTGGTACAACTGGTCGCGGCGAACCGGTAATAACGATCACGTACCCATCAGTACACTGAGCCTGGTTCAATGGGTATTTTACGTGATACTGATTGCAGTTGCCTATGGGATCATTTATTATGTGCTTATAAATTATACTGATAGTACAGTACCCCGTTTCGATTCATTTACAACCGCTTTGTTTATTGCTGCCATGTGGCTCATGGCCATAAAGAAAATTGAAAACTGGTTGCTCTGGATACTGGGTGATGTGCTGGTTATTCCGATGTTTGCCATCAAAGGGCTGGCTTTCACCAGTGTACAATATATCGTTTTCCTGGTACTGGCAATTATGGGCTATATCGAATGGCGTAAAAGATTAAATCCCGTAAAGGCTAAATGATAAAAATTTCAATCACCGGGCCCGAATCTACCGGCAAATCATGGCTTGCAAGTTGTTTAGCTGAGCATTATGCTTCTGCCTGGGTACCCGAATTTGCACGTACATACCTTGAGGAAATCGGCAGGCCCTATACTTACGAGGATATTCTATACATCGCGCAACAGCAGCATGAATCGGAAGTGAAGGCTGGGAAGCACTCCGGCCTGGTTTTTTGCGATACCGATTTTTGCGTAACGCGCATCTGGTGCCAGGTAAAATATGGCAAATGTCATCCCTGGATTGAATCAGAACTTGATAAAAATGAATACGGACTTTACCTGCTTTGCGATATCGACCTGCCCTGGCAATATGATCCCTTAAGGGAGCATCCCGAAATGCGCAGCGAACTCTTCAGCATGTATCATAATCTGCTTCGTGAAAAACAGTTTAACTTCAGGATTGTAAGCGGTATGGACAATGACCGGCTGCAAAATGCTATTCGTTTTGTGGATGAGTTCCTGAAATCCAGTCGTTTGAAAGATCATAAAGAAGAAAGCCGGTTTTCCAGCTGAGCTTAAAGTTGCCCTATCGTCAGGGTTTTGTACTATTGATACCGGGGCTTTTGTATATTTACACCGAAGTTTTGTTTGAAACCTAAATACAACGCCTTGTTGAGTACTTCTCCGAACATCCTTTTCCTGACCCGCTGGTATCCCGATCGGTACGATCCGATGCCTGGACTTTTTATAAAGCGGCATGCCGAAGTGGTTGCGGAATTTGCCCGGGTGGCTGTGCTTTACTTACGTGCTGCGCCTGAAAAACGCATGGGTTTTGAAATGGTTCAATCTGCGGAAAACGGTGTTTTTACGCTAAAAGTTTATTACGGAACCAAAACCTTTCTGCCATCCTTTTTATCGAAACCCCTGGCAGGCTTTTTGTTTATTATTTCGTTTGTAAAAGGATACAAGTTCTTACTGAACAATTGGCATAAACCGGGTATTGTTCATGCTAATGTGTTAACCCGAGTGGGAATGTTCGCACTGGCATTGCGCTGGTTTGCCGGAATTCCTTATGTGATAACCGAACACTGGTCGCGGTATTTACCGCTAACAGGAACGTACAGCGGTTTTTTGCGAAAGTTTTTAACCCGTTTGGTTGTGCGGAATGCAGCTGCGGTAAGCACAGTTACAGTGAACCTGGCCAAAGCCATGCAACAACATGGATTGCAAAATAAGCATTACACTTTGCTGCCCAACGTGGTCGATACCGATGAATATTCGCCGTCTGATGGAAGGATTGAAACTGGTGTTAAAAGGTTTATCCATATTTCATGTTTTGAAGACCGTTCCAAAAATATCTCCGGCCTGCTACATACCCTGGCCAGGCTTTCGGAAGTCCGCAGCGATTTTGAATGCATCCTGGTTGGAGAAGGAATGGATCTGGATTTGATGAAAAAGCTGGCAAATGATCTGAACCTGGCCACTTCGCGCGTAAAGTTTACCGGTTTGCTCGAAAACCAGGATGTTGTTATGGCTTACCGCGAGGCTGACTTTATGGTAATGTTCAGCAATTACGAAAACATGCCGGTAGTAATCAGCGAAGCACTTGCCTGTGGTTTGCCTGTAGTGGCAACTGCCGTAGGCGGAATCCCTGAATTTGTGAATGCGGATAACGGGCGGCTCATAGCGGCGCGTGATGAGGATGCCTTGCTGGAGGCCATTTGTTTTATGCTTGACCATTCACATGAATACGACAGGCAAAAAATCAGGCAGAATGCGGTGCAGGTTTTTGGAAAACCTGCCGTGGCCTCTAAACTGAAAGAATTATATTCGTTTGCAAACTCGCGGCTTTAATCATGGAATTTGGTATACTTTGCAATGGTAATATTTTTCAAAAATGGCAACTCGAAAGCATCAGGTTGCTGATCGAAGCCGGCCATACCTGCAGGCTTATGGTTGTAAATGCCAACACCGTTGCTGAGCAAGGTTTTTGGGAGAAATTGGCTCATTATCCGTGGTCGAAACTGCTCTGCAGGGCCTGGTTCAGGTACCGGATTAAACCCGAAGCCAAAAGCGATGTTGATATCAATACTTTGTTGCCTGGCTTGCCCGCACTGCACTGTGTTACAACAAACAAGGGGATTTCGGAATATTTCAGCCCGGCTGATGTGGAGTATATAAAATCATGTAAACTTGATTTTATGCTTCGCTACGGGTTTGGAATTATTAAAGGAGAAATTCTGGATGCAGCAACCTACGGAGTCTGGTCGTACCATCACGACGACGACCGCAAGTACCGCGGGGTGCCGACGGGTTTCTGGGAAATAATGTTCGGCGACCCTGTTAATGCTGCTGTTTTACAGCGTCTGACTCACCAGATTGATAGCGGGATAATTTTATACAAGGCATATTTTGCAACCATTAACCATTCGTGGGAAGCTAACCTCAACAATATCCTTCAACGATCCGTAGAGTGGCCTCTGCAGGTATGCCGCCGCATCCAAAACGGGGAAACAGAATTCCTGACTGTGGCGAAAGCCCCGGAAACCAGGATTTATAAACTACCCGGCAATTTCTTGATGCTCTGGTTTATTCTGAAAGTTACTTTCAATAAACTGAAATTTCATTTCCACGAATTATTCCGTGCTGAAAAATGGCAGGTTGGACTGGTAAACCTTGGTTCTGAAGCCATCATAAATCCTGGTGAACAAACCCTTCCGGAGCCGGAATGGATTCCGGTTCAGACACGAAAATCTGTTTATCATGCCGATCCTTCAGGTTTTATTCACAATGGTTTTATTCATATACTCTGCGAAGAATATGATTATGCCTCAGCAAAGGGAATCATTGTGTCACTGAAACTGGATGCCGGAACAAAGAAAATACTGCGAAAAGAGGTTGCCCTCGAAAAGGATTATCACCTGGCATTTCCCTTTTTATTTGAATATGAAGACAGCTTTTACTGCATCCCCGAAAATTCAGAAGGCGGCGATGTCGATCTATACTTGTATGATGTTGAAACAGCTAAGCTTACATTCAAAAAAACATTAGTTCCCGGCCTCAAAGCTGTTGATCCGACATTGTTCCATTACAACAGCCTCTGGTGGCTTTTCTTTACAGATAAAACATCTACCAACGAGCGCCTGCATGCCTGGTACTCCGACGACCTTAACGGCCCATTTACGCCTCACGCAAATAACCCCGTAAAAGTCGACATCCGTTCCTCGCGCCCTGCAGGAAATCCATTTATGCAAGGCAACATGCTGCTCAGGCCGGCACAGGATTGTTCGGTACGATCGGGTCGGAGAATTTATATAAACCAGGTTGTAAAACTTACGAAAACTGAATTTTCGGAGACCGAATACGCGGTGCTGAACCCATCCCCAACATCAGTTTACCACGATGGAATGCATACTTTCAACCTGGTGAATGGAATGATAATTGCAGATGCAAAACGCGAGTGCTTTATCTGGCAGTCATTTGCAAAAAAGATGGTTGAAAAATTGAAGCGATTCATAAAATAGCTGCGCATGAACTTAAAACTTTTTTTACTGGCTTTCACTTTAGGCATTGTTCACACTACACCTCTTTTTGCACAGGCTACAGGCAGCTACATGCTTTCCCAGGACCGGCTTTACCGCGATGTTTATGTGCTCGCCAACGATTCACTGAAAGGGCGCGAAGCCGGCAAACCCGAGGAGAAAATGGCAGCCGATTACATATCGCGCCAGATGCAGCAGGCAGGTTTATTTCCCAAAGGCGATGGTGATAGCAGCTACCTGAGTGAATTCCGGATGAATTATCCTGTTGTTTTTAAAGATGCAACGCTTAAGGTGAATGATATCAGTTTTAAATATACCGAAGAATTTGGAGCCACTGATTTATCGTCATCTGGTACGGTCTCTGCACCCTTTGTAAATATTGGCAAAGGAAGGCCAGGTGTCGATTATGACCTGAAAAGCGGTGAAAGTATCGTTAAAGGTCACATCGTTGTTATGGATATTGATGGCACTGGTCAGGAGGATAAATATATGATGCTGAATGATATTATCGCCAGGGTAAAGACTGCAGTTCAGCAAGGTGCCGTGGGTGTACTATTACATACCGATTCGCGCAAATCAGCCGAAGATGTTCTTTTTGGTTCGCCATTCACAGTTTCACTCAATGTCCCGGTTGTGTATGTTGCACGCCTGCCATTCAACAAAATACGCAGGGTGAATTACGGAACTTGCACCATCGCAGTTGAAGTTGACCGTACTATTTCCAATCCGGTGAATGTGGTTGGATGGATAAATAACCACTCCGCAAAAACGGTGATAGTAGGTGCGCATTACGACCATGTTGGTGTTACACGGAGTCGTACCGGGGAAGATAAGTCGTTGCAGATTCATAACGGGGCTGATGACAATGCCAGCGGAACGGCGGCTATGCTTGAACTTGCCCGCTGGGCAACTCAGGAAACCAGCCTGAAGTATAATTATATTTTCGTGGCATTCAGCGCCGAAGAAAAAGGACTTTTTGGTTCAAAGGCATTCTGCAGCCTGCCTTGGGTAAATAATAACAATATTGTTTATATGCTTAATATGGATATGGTTGGTCGTTTGGGTTGCGAAGGCGATACCATGAGTGTATTGGGTGTGGGCTCATCTAAAGTTTGGGCGTCCCTGATTGATACTGTGCAGCATCCGGATTTTGCTATAAAAAAGATTACCGGTGCACCGGCATTTTCCGATCATTCGCCATTTCTAAAAAAAGATATTCCGGTAATTTATTTTACTTCCGGCATCCATCCGGATTATCATACCCCAAAAGATGATACGGAACTGATAAATTTCAGAGGAATGACAGAACTTGTATCCTATCTTCAGCATTTTATCCGCTCGGCAGAGCAATTGCCCCGGATACCTTTTCAAAAAATAAGCACATTGCAGCAAACAAGGGCTTATTTACAAACCTTTTAATAAAAAAGAAACTTTACTTTTTACAAGCTACCAGCAAGAGGTTAAATGTGAAATCAACGTTACTGGTGGTGTTTTTTTCGACCAGGAATATGATTATTCCGATAAGGCTGGTAAGCGGAAGCAATATAAGGAGCAGCAAATAGGGAATCGGAGCCATAGCCCTGGCAAAGGTGAGTTTCTTTTTCCAAATTTCTGGGAATGTGCGCATCCAGCGGTTGTACAGCTTATAACATGTTAAACCGAATCCCCCAAAACTCTCAATAGCTTGAACCTCGAAACCTGTTTTACCTGATAACTGTGATAAACTATAAGCTGTGTGCCTGTAACGGTCTTCATTGCTCCAGGCGGGATAAAGGAAATCGGTTGTAAGAATTAAACGTCCGCCGGGTTTGAGCACGCGACATATTTCGGTAAAAAATTCCTCTGGTTTATCGATAACTGACAACACCTGGAAACAGGCAACCCCATCCAATGCATTATCAGGTACAGGAAGCGATTTGCCGTCTTCGATCCAGAAAGTTGTAAATTTTTCAACCCGGTCAAGATCCTGGGGTTTATAATGTCGTTTGGTATTGGTAGTAAGGTACTCGTCAGTATTATTGAAAAATTTTCTGTAAGGCTGCACACCGGCACCAATATCGAGCCAGCTGCCCCTGATAGTTGGGGATAATTTGCCCAGTTTATTACGCATCAGTGCTTTATGCGCATTAAACTGAGTATATATCAGGTATTTGTGAAGCAAATGAGCTGGTCGCAGATTCATTATCGCTAATTTTATGCAAAGTTAAAGATACGTTTAATTTTATTGCAATAACTTTGAATTGGATTAACCCAACCCTAAATTATTATTTTGTGAAAGCATTTTTAGATAAACAGGAACACGACATCAGTTTGAAAAGTCTTCCAAATATAGGCAGTGCATTGGCTAATCTTCTTATTGAAGCGGGTATTACAACAGCAGGGCAACTTTATGAAACCGGTGCAACAGAGGCGTTTATACGGATCAGGGCTATTGATCCGGACGCATGTTACTGTAAGTTATGTGCATTGGAAGGCGCTATCGAAGGTATTCGATGGCACAATCTTGCACCTGTAAAGAAAGCGGAACTGAAGCATTGGTTCAACATGATTTCAAAATAATAAATCATCCTACACTGCGTTATCAAATGAACGATGAAAGCCGGCCCGGTGAAAACATTGTAGAAAAAAATTATTACTTTAGCCAATATTTAGATATAGACACCCAGCCTATGCATAAGCTCAGACAAATTCTGGTATTTTTTGTAATTCTTCTTACAATACTCCCAACAAAGGCAAGTGTGTTTTGTTCAACCAGCCTTTCAGCCGATACGCTTAGCACGGGAATTTCGCAGGATGAAAATATCCTTTACAATATGATTAACGACATGCGGGTTCAGAATAAACTCCCTACCATCCCGCTTTCGCCTGAACTCTGCAAAGTAGCGCAGGTACATATTGCCGACTTAATAAAATATAAACCCCAGGACAGGGGCTGTAGTCTGCACAGCTGGAGTGGCTCCGGTAAATGGACCGCCTGCTGCAATACAAAAGAAGTTTTCGGCATACAGTGCATGAAGTCGAAACCCCGCGAAATTACTGGTTATAAAGGTGATGGTTACGAATTGATTTACTGGGGCGAAGATAAAGCCACACCTGCTGATGCCGCAACCCTCTGGAAACAGGTTGATGCATCTGCCGATATGATACTGAGCCGTGCCAAATGGATTGGATATGATTGGAAAGCCATGGGCGTTGGTATACACGATGGGTATGCCATATTGTGGCTTGGTGATTCGGTAAGTACAGCTTTACCTTCGAAACCCGTTACCAATGCAGTAACGGCACCGAAAAAAACTTCGGACCCGGTAGTAGCTAAAGCACCTGTTGTGGAAAAGGAAACCGCCAGGCCTAAAACTGAAACCAGGCCAGCTGAAAGTAAGGTGGCTGCGACCACGGTAAAAACACAGCCTGTTGTCATTCAAAAAGGTAAATTCTACGTTATTGCAGGTAGTTTTAAAACTGCCGAAGCTGCCAATGCCGAGCTTGCGAAAATAAAATCAAAGGGATTTCCTGCATCATACGTGGTTGAAGCTGAATCACTTTTTCGCATTGCTGTAGCTGCATACGATACCAAGGATAAGGCCGATGCAAAGAAAAATGAACTGAAAGATACCTTCCCCGGAATATGGGTGTATGTAGTAAAATAGAGGTGGCTTGAATTTAAGTTTTCGGGAGATTGGATTAACAGGTTCCATGTTCCATGTTCCTGGTTTCTGGTTTCATGTTTCTTCACCCCAATCCACAATCTCCAATCCCTTGTCCTGTGCAAAACTCTTTGAAAACTTCCTGGCAACAGCATTCAATCTTGTGAAGGATTCATTTATATTTGCCTGCATATTATGGAAGCAACAGGTAATTATAATGAAGAAAGTATCCGGTCGCTCGACTGGAAAGAACATATCAGGCTCAGGCCGGGTATGTACATTGGCAAATTAGGCGATGGTTCCTCGCACGATGATGGTATCTATGTGCTGATAAAAGAGGTAATCGATAACTGTATCGATGAGTTCACCATGGGCTTTGGCCGGTCTATTGAGGTCACCATTAAAGAACATTCGGTAAGTGTACGCGATTACGGACGAGGCATCCCGCTTGGTAAACTGGTGGAATGCGTTTCGCAGATCAATACAGGTGCCAAATACGATTCAAAAGTGTTTAAAAAAGCCGTTGGTCTGAACGGTGTGGGTACTAAAGCCGTCAACGCGCTTTCGAGTCACTTTACTGCCCAGGCCATCCGCGAAGGGAAAACCAACATTGTTGAGTTCAAAGGCGGTGAACTGATCAACGAAACCGGTGAACAGCCAACCGATCTCAGGAATGGCACACTTATCACTTTTACACCGGATAGCCAGTTGTTTGGGAATTATCATTTCCTGAAAGAATATATTGAGCAGATGTTGTGGAATTATTGTTTCCTCAACAACGGCCTGGTAATTATGTTTAATGGTCAGCGGTTCCAGGCGAAAAACGGTTTGCTCGATATGCTCGAGAAATCGAATAACGGCAATGCAATCAATTACCCGATCATCCACATCAAGGACGAGGACTTTGAATGTGCTTTTACACACAACGCCAAACAATACGGCGAAGAATATTATTCGTTTGTAAACGGACAGCATACAACCCAGGGCGGTACGCACCTGGCCGCTTTTCGCGATGCGCTTGTTAAAACCATTCGCGAATTTTTTGGTAAGGATTTTGAATACAGCGATATACGGTCATCAATCATTGCTGCTGTTAGTA
>CALCJE010000029.1 GCA_937965665.1 uncultured Bacteroidales bacterium | reverse complement strand
CCACCGAGATCTACACTCTTTCCCTACACGCCGCTCTTCCGATCTACACACAGGCAGCTGCTGGGCATTGAGCGTAAATACAAGCTCAACGATGCCATCTATACCTACCTGTTGCAGAAACGTTCGGAAGCAGCCATTACCAAGGCCAGCAATACGCCCGATAACGAGGTGGTTGATGTTGCCGATCCGGTTGTTCAGGAACAGGTTTTCCCGAAAACAAGTCTTAATTACACCATTGCTTTCCTGCTGGGACTCATCATTCCTTTGTTATACATCCTGGGCAAGGACTACCTCAACGACAAAGTGGTGAATAAAAACGATATTGAAAAACATACCAGCCTTCCGGTGATAGGGCATGTACTTCATAATAAACACGACAGTAATATTGTTGCCTATACTTCGCCCAAGTCGGCTATTTCGGAATCATTCAGGGCGTTGCGAACCAACCTGCAGTATATGACGCAGGGCAAGGAAAAGTTCACCATTCTGATTACCAGTACCAGCGTGAGCGAAGGAAAAACTTTTACCTCGATGAACCTGGCCTGTATTTATGCACAGTTCAACCGAAAAACGCTGCTGATGGGATACGACCTGCGTAAACCAAAAATTTACCAGGATTTCGGCCTGAAAAACACGGTTGGTATCACCTCTTACCTGATTGGCAAAAGCAGCCTTGAGGAGATCATTCAGAAGTCGCCGGTTCCTAACCTCGACATTATTTCTGCCGGACCGGTTCCGCCCAACCCGGCTGAACTTATTGCTTCGCCAATGAATGTAAAATTACTGGCCCAACTCCAGGAAATATATGATTATATCATTATTGATACTCCTCCTGTTGGCATTGTTACCGATGCGTTCCTGCTGATTCCGTATACTGATGTTAACATTTTGCTGGTGCGCCAGAATCTGACCAACAAAAAAGTGTTCGAATCTATTGCCGGCGACTTCGAAAAACGGAATGTGCCCAACACCACCGTGCTGGTTAACGATGTGAAACCCGACAGGTCAGGTGCCGGTTATGGTTATGGCTATGGCTATGGATACGGTTATGGCTATGGATACGGTTATGGCCATGGTTATGGTTACGGATACTATTCTGATGATGCCAAAAAAGATGAAGAGGCATCGATGTTTAAGAAACTCTTCAGCCGCTCATAATATGTAATAAAACAAAGGCTTTCGGGCTGGCATTGCCTGCAGGGGATGCTAGCCTTTTAAACCAGAAAATTAAAAAAGGGACAACCAAAAGTTGTCCCTTTTTTAATGAATAATCCGCTTTGTTATTTGAACGCTTTTTCGAGCAGTCCATCTCCGCTGAGTTTCAACCTGTCGAAATAGGATGGAACCTCTTTGCCCATCAACTTATCCACATAAATTTTGGCCAGGTACTGACTCAGCATAAACCCTTGTCCACGGAATCCGACAAACAAACCCAGGTCGGGATCGAGTATCATTCGAGGCTCAACATAGTAACCAGCCCATACCGCCTGGAAACCCACCGACGAAAGCTGGGGGAGCCAGTCGATAAATACCTCTGATACAATTTCGAGGAATTCCTTGGAGTTAATTTTCAGGTTTTTATAGGTTTCCATGGGTTCAACCTGTGGCGAGGCACAACCAATAATCTGGCCGGTTTCGCCCAGTTGCTGGCCATACACTGCGGTAAAACCTTTGTACTTGCGGCGGTCAATCAGCATGTCGAGCGGCTGGCCATTGATACCCAAATTCGGCAGCCGGCGCGTTATAAAGGCCTGGTGTTTTACAGGGTACAGGCCGGTTTCTATGCCCATCTGTTTTGCAAATTTCTCGGTTTCAGGTCCCAGTGAATTTACAAAATGGGGTGTATGGAATTCGATGTACTGTTTTTCATGATCCCTGGCAAGTACAATGTATTTTCCATTTTCTTTACGAACATCAACCAGCTGGCAGTCTTCATAAATTCTTCCGCCTTTTTCAACGCCAATCCGGCGAATCAGGTCAATAACACGGCCTGGTGTAGCCTGCCAGCAATCGCGGGTAATAAGTGCAGCCTGGTAATGTTTACCCAGGTTCGGGTTTATGTTTGGTGAAATTTCCCGGGCATAATCCTTAGGATCAACCATATAGGCGTCGGACCATGAGCGCGAATCTTCCAGAGCCTGGTAAGTTGCATCGTCGTGTGCAAAATTTACATACCGTGTCGAAAGGAAATTGATATCCCTTATTTTTTGCAGGTCCTTGAAAATTTCGAGATTATGCCTTGCAATATCTGCAATCT
The DNA here is from genome assembly GCA_937965665.1 of uncultured Bacteroidales bacterium. Classification (GTDB taxonomy): domain Bacteria; phylum Bacteroidota; class Bacteroidia; order Bacteroidales; family UBA4417; genus UBA4417. The sequence continues at coordinate 3,378 of CALCJE010000029.1, read as the reverse complement.
CAGGCAAACTGAATGCAGGCCTTCCCCCGGCAATATTGCGCCAGGATGCGCCACGACCAAAATTGATCATACTTGGCTTTAGCCCGGCTTCGGCCATATAACGGAACAAAGAACTTCCGCCCATGCCGCCCCCGGCTATCAATGCCTGGACTTCGACAACACGGGTTTTGTTGTTGCTGATAATGATGTTTTCGCGTACATTTTTTGGGAAAAGTTCGCCCATAGCCAGCTGGTTGCTGAGCGGACCACGGGGCGTGGCATCGCCCACAATGCTGATTCCCTTATTACGAAGCACCTGTTTTAGCCTGCGTATACAACGTTTGCCACTGCAGGCGACCATTCCCAGCCGTGTGGTGTGTTTAATTTCATCAACTGAAATAAATTTCCGTTCGCCAATAGTATTTACAATTTCTCCCAGGGTAACGTCGTCGCAATGGCACACATACATTTCGTGCTCGCGGGTGTACGAGGTGGGTTCCATAACTACGGGCTCGGGGTAATTTTTCTTTACAATAAAGCCGCGAACATTGAGCAACGCTTCGGCATGGATATCCAGTGATTTTACACGGGCAATATTTGTTTTGTTGGGTTTAGTAAGAATTTTTTCAATGATGCCGTTCCCCAGTTTTTTACCCTGGTTATCCACCAGGTACACTTCCTGTTTTTCATCAGCAAAATACTCAATGGGCAGGAAAAGCCAGTCTTTTTTCGGTGCATACCCGAAAATGGCCAGACCCGGGCACTGGTAAACGCAATCCATGCAGCCGATACATTTCCCGAAATCAATCTGCGGAACAGTACTGGTGGATGTTTTGGTGATGGCTCCATGCGGACAGGCAAACTCGCAGGGATTACAAGCAAATCCGTACAGGCAGTCGATTTGTACAAAAGGTTTTTCGCCGAAGCGTTCCTTGGAAGGTTTATAAGGTTCCTGTATAACCCGTTGCGGGTGCTGCTGCGAATCGATGTACTCTTTCGAAATATTGAGGTACTTGTCGTAATCTACATTTTCGCCCATGTCCTGCAGTATTTCGTAGGCCACCTGGTTACCACGCAATACGGCGCTGGTGCCTTCGCCAATGCGAATTGAATCGCCTGCACCATAACAGTTACGTCCAAAAATCTCGTTGCCTTTTATAATCAGCTGATCATCGGCCACCAGGCCGGTACAGATATTTATGACATCGATGTCGGTGATGATTTTTTCGGTTCCCGGAACCGGTTCAAAATTTTTGCATTCGGCTACTACAGCGCCTACAATACCGGTATTATCATCATTTGGAAGCGCTTTAAGCAGGATATGCGAGGTTAAAATCGGGATGCCCAGCCTGCGTACCCGGTTGGCCTGTACCGGGAAACCTCCTTCGTGGCCCTGTGCTTCAATGATGGCTTTTACTTCGGCTCCTGCCTGCATCAATTGGTACGAGGTGAGGTAGCCAATATTTCCGGCGCCCACGGTAAGTACACGTTTGCCCAGCAGGGTAAGCTCGTTGTTCATCATTTTCTGAACCACGGCTGCCGTATACACGCCTGGCAGGTCGTCGTTTTCAAAAGTGGGCATAAACGGCACTGCCCCGGTTGCTACGACCAGGTACTCGGCATCCACGTAATAAATTACATCGGTGAGTATATTTTTTACTGCAATGCGTTTGCCTTCGAGCAAATCCCAAACGGTACTGTTAAGGAAAATACCTTCGTGGCTATCGCCGGCCAGCGTTTTCGCAATATCAAATCCACGCATGCCCCCGAATTTCTTTTCTTTTTCGAAAAAGAAAAACTGGTGCGTTTGCATCAGAAACTGGCCTCCTATCTTGTCGTTGTTGTCAATTACAATATTATCAACACCCTGTTTCAGCAGTTCCTCGCGGCATGCCAGGCCGGCAGGACCGGCACCAATAATTGCCACGGTGGTTTTAAATACATCTATCGGTTTATCAGCATTTACATCACGGGCCTGTGGCGAATAGTCATGCGGAATTTCGCTTACTTCTTTCACATGATCCACTTTGGTGATACAAATACGGCGGATCTGTCCGTCGACAAGCATTTCGCATGCGCCGCACTTGCCGATACCACACTCGAGGCTGCGCTCGCGGTTCGATAAGCTGTGGCTGTGAACCGGAAAACCGGCCTGGTGTAAAGCGGCTGCAATGGTGAAACCTTTTTCGCCGGTTACGGTAGTTCCTTCAAACTGAAAGCTAATCTTTTCGGCTACAGGGACTTCAAGAATGGGGTGCTCAGTAATTTTATTCATTTTAATAAGGAACAAAAGGATAGAAAAGTTTGCCTTTTTAAGTGATTTGCGGAGCAAAAGTATGTTTTTTATTTACCTGCGAATCAGCCACAGGTAATTTAGAAAGAGTATATATTGCAAGCCATCAATACACTTAATGTTAACTTCTGCTGCAGTAATTTCGAATGGCCTGAATCATTATCTTTGAATCGGATTATATAAAGGCTGTTAAAAAATCGATGTTAATTTCAGCTTTGTAAAACAGTACGAAACTTTCTATTTAAAACCATCGTGCCATGCAAAACCGCTATAATAACCTGCTGATGATTTATTATTCAGGAACCGGTAATGCAAAACGGGTATCGGAATGGATAGCAGAAGATGCCAGACAGAGGGGAATGAAAACGCACATTTGCTCGTTTCACGACTTCCGCCCCGGGGATATTAGCGATTTTAAAGGACAAACGCTGATTGGTTTCTTTTCGGCCACACATGGATTTAACATGCCTCACTCCATGCTGAAATTTCTTTTCCGCTTCAAATCATTACAGGGAGCGGATGTTTTTATCGGCAATACACGTGCCGGCATGAAGATGGGAAAGTTGTTTTTACCCGGTTTGAGTGGCATTGCCATGTATTTCCCGGCGCTGATTATGCTGCTGAAAGGCTATAAACTGAAAGCCATGTACCCGGTCGACCTGCCTTCGAACTGGATTTCGCTGCATCCCGGTTTGCGCCGAAAGGTAATTGATTCGATGGTTACCCATTACGAAAGGCTCACAAAACAGTTTGCGGAAAGGATATTAACCGGCCAAAAGGTGTTTTTGAAATCGTTTGTTTTGCTGCCACTTGATATACTGGTTGCGCCGCTGGCTGTGGGTTATTATTTTATCGGCAGGTATATCCTGGCCAAAACTTTTGTTGCCAGTTATAATTGTAATAACTGCGGGCTGTGTATTGAGCAATGTCCTACGCATTCCATTATTCTTTCGGGTAACCGCCCGTACTGGAAATTTACCTGCGAAAGCTGTATGCGCTGCATGAATTATTGTCCGCAGCGGGCTATTGAAACCTCTCATACCCTGATTTTTGCATTGCTTTTTCTGCTCATCACAGGCTCCTGTTTTAAGCATTAGGTTAAACAA
>CALCJE010000028.1 GCA_937965665.1 uncultured Bacteroidales bacterium | reverse complement strand
TATCTTTTTTATTCCTTTCGACTTCAGGTCTTTTAAAGCCTCGTGGAGTTCGTCGCCGGTGGTGGCACTGAATTTACTCAGTTTTATATAGCCAACTTCAGCATTTACAGCATACGAAATATCTATACTCCAGGTTGGGATAACCCCACGTGTGATGGTAAAATCGTTGAGTTTTTTAAGCCCACGCCTGAAAATGCTCACCGTTACCTTTGTGTCCTTGGGCCCTTTGAGCAGTTTCATTACTTTTTCATTATTAATTTTAACACCGGCTATGTTTTTGCTGTCGACCTTAACAATGCGATCGCCGGCCCTGAGGCCAACTTTTTCGGAGGGCCCGCCTGGAATGGTGTTTATAACCATAACGGTATCGCGTTCAATCCTGAACTGTACGCCTATGCCTTCGAAATTGCCCATCAGCGGATCGTTGGCTTCGGCAAATTCAGAAGCCGGTATGTAAACGGAGTGCGGATCGAGGCTGAGCAACATGCCGTTAATGGCTTCATCATTCAGTTTTTTCTCATCCACGCTATCTACATAATTGTTATCAATAAACCGTATAAGCTCGTTCAAGGTGCTTTTGCCCTGCATGCCCCGTACCGGAAGATGATTCTGCACAAAAGAACTTTGCACCAGGTAGTACCCGGTCAGAATTCCGATAACCAACACCAGCGCAAAGGCAACCGGCAGGTAAAAATAAGGACGGCGGTTATTTTCCATTTTTGATTTTTAAAACTTTAAACTAAAATTATTTCCCTGCAAAAGGTATGATATATCGATGTAAGATATTCTAAATCAAACATCTAACATCCGACATCCGACATCCGACATCTAACATCCGACATCCGACATCCGACATCAAACATCCCTATTTACTGTACTTTGCAGCAGCTTCTTTCATAGTGAATGCTGACCACATGAGGAACATGCGCTCCACTTTTTCGCGGTTATAGCCTTTGTCCTGTTCCAGGTAGCCACTATCCTGTATGTGTAACACATTGCCTTTGGCGTCGAGCATCACAAAAACCGGGAACCCGAACCGCTGGGGATAACCAAGGGTAGAGAGCAGTTGGTGGTTATTGTTTTCCTTACTATAGTTAACCTTTACAACCACGTAATTGGCGCGTACCAGGCTGTCGAGTTTTGCATCTTCGGCAACCATATTATGAAATTTCACACACCAGGGACACCAGTTACCGCCAATCTGCAGGAACACATGCTTGCCTTCGGCGGCGGCTTTGGCAACAGCGGCTTTCACTTCAGCCCGGGCATCAGCCTCAGGATTATATATCTTAACAGCCTGCTGGGCCGATAAACTCAGGCTGATCAGCCCGATGAGCAACGTAAGAGAAATGTTCAGTTTCATTAGTTAATGATTTGTTTGGTTTCGTGACAAAGATAGTAATGATGATGGTTTGGTACGTTGAAATTCCTATTTATCAACAGGTTGACGGGTTAAGCCATGGTAACCAGGAATTACAGCAGCCAGGAAATGCATTTCCTGGTACCGCATTAATTTGCAGGTGCAATATTAGCAGATTTAACAAAAAGAAATGAAATTACGGCAGCTTATGGCATGTTAAAAATTCACAAATGCAAAGCGATAAACCCCGGGCAGTTGATAATAAGTAATTGCTTTTTCTAATTTTGTCATTTACAAATTGCCGCTTTTACTTTCCGAAATTCATGAATTTAGTAATCGATACCGGGAATACACGAACCAAACTTGCCCTGTTCCAGGGCAGGGAGATGGTTTCGTTTACCAGTTTCAGGGGTATGGAAGCAAAGCCGCTG
>CALCJE010000027.1 GCA_937965665.1 uncultured Bacteroidales bacterium | reverse complement strand
CTTCTTCATCGGGAAGTGTATAGCGAACAAGCAGCTTTCCCGACCTGCTTTTTAACCCGGCAGGCCAATGCAGTATTATGCTAAAATCTCTACTTGTTATTTCAGGGTACACACCTATACCTTTCGCAGAAGCCAGTTCTGTTTTCTGGCCATTTTCAGGACTAAAATCAATCTTTATATTGCCATAACTCGATCGGTTTCCTTTCCTGTTAATCTTACATGATAATACAGATGTACTATCAGTTTTTGCCTTCATCTGAATATCTGATAAAGTATTTTCTGCTTTGAGATTACCGTTTCGGATAATGACCGGGATACTTATACCAAATATGGCAGTTATACGGACCGACATTTGTGTACTGTCAATCTTTTTTTTATCCAGTCCTAACGGGGCGGCATCTTTTTCGGCCCTGAAAAACAAATGCGTCCGGTATTCACCTTCTTTCATCCCGGCAGGTTTCCGGCATTGCAGCCGCAATGTTTGCGATTCGTTGGGCCCCAGTTTTACTTTGCGCGGAAACAGCCTCAGGTATTTATCTGCAGATGTAAGGCTATCCCCTTTTTCCAGAACCTGGAAACTACCATCGGGCATCATCCGGTAATGCACAAAACTCACTAAAAATGATGCTGAATCCTGTCCTATATTGGTTATATTCAGGTCATCCTTTAGCTTCGAATTTTCAAATACTACTCGGACTGGAGTGACCAATAAATTACCCTGGCTCCATGCTTCTGAATGAAGGCACAAAACAACAACGAAAACAACTGCTGCTTTTATAATTTTTCTTATCATATTCCAAGTTTTAACTTCCTTTAGGCATTTATGTTCTTATATTGAAAGCAATGCCGGTTTTGGGTTTTTATCTTTAAATAATATGGGTAACAATATCTGGTTATATGCCGGCATTACTAATTGTAGGTAAAAACAAGCTCGTAGGTGCCTGAATATATCCCGGCCTGGCTCGACGACCAGCTACCAACATACAATGTAGCCCCAATAGCAACATCGAGCCGGCCATTTGATTCGGGTATCATTTGCCCGCCAACCGGAAGATCGCTGGTAAAATCCGAAACTATTAATTCCTGTGCTGGTGTATTCGAATACAACTTTCGCTTGCCTTGCGGTAAAGTAACTGTTACCAGGTGATTGGGCGAGCCTGTAACAATAAACCTGCCTGCGGCAAAATAATCGTTACTGAAACCGCTTACTCCACCCATATTTATCCTTTCACTGCGAGGCGAAAGAATTACCTGGCCTCCCTCGCTGTTATTGGTTAACTTTCCAGAATTTAAAGGTTCGCTCTCTGTTACCGATATTGGTATAACAACCTCGGCTTTCATTCGTCCGGTAAACCTGCTCTGGGCCATTGCAGGCAAACATACAAGCAAAGCAAAAAGCAATCCTATTGTTAATTTTATACGTTTCATTTCTCCTGATTTTTAAATTTTTAAATACCATCCGAATCATAATCCGGGAGAAAACATTCTCCGGCCCGTATGGGCCGGAGAATAAAAGCATTAGTTATAAACGGCTGAAACAGAGAACGAACCTGTATATAGGCCTTCCATTTGACTAGCAGCTACGTTTAACGTACCTCCCACTTTAAATATATCAGCTCCAGTAGCATCAAGTGTTCCTGTTAAAGCATCAGAACCTGTTGAAGTAGGACGGGTTAGGAAACTGTTAACAGTCATAGCAGTACTTCCTGCCGGACCATTAATACTAACTGAAGGAGTTACAATGGTTAGGGCATAAGTTTTACCGGCTGTACCTGTAATTTTGAACGAAGCAACAGATGTTGCTACGCTTGACATAAGGGTTACACCACCAGTTGCACTTTCAACATTCTGGGTCGATAACACTGCCGTTCCTAAAGTTGTTCCTGCATTGACAATACCAAAATTCAAGGCATTTGTTCCTGCCGGTACCAGAGGGTCATCAACAATTGTTAATGGTAACCTTATTTCAGCCTTTGCAGTGGATGACATCGAATTCTGGGCAAAAGTACTTACTGCAAATACAAAAAATACTACGATAAAAAATAAACGCTTTTTCATAATCATGTAATTTATTGATTTTAATTGTGATACGAAACTCCATGTTACTTATAAACCATTAGCATACTCTTGAGAGTGGAGTAAAGCAACATGTTCGCTTCCCAATCATGTAATTTGAACATTAAGACCTGATTTAAGATAAACCCGCCAAATTAATTGTATGTAACTGACACATTAAAACTCCCGTTATAAACACCATTTACTTGTGCAGCGCCAACATGTAAAGTAGCGCCTACATCAAACGAATCAGCGCCACCAGTAAGGGTACCAATAGTACCTTCTGCTGATATCGATGTTATATATGCTAAAAAATTATCAGCAGTCATCGTTTGAGCGGGAATAGTTGCGTGAGTTACAGTAAGCGAACTTGGTAATGTAATTGTGTAAGCTGCACCGGCTTCACCACCAACGGTAAAGTGAGCATTGGCTGCCGTAGCAAGAGTAGTTAGTAAAATTACATCACCGGTTTTTGTACGAGCAGCAGCATTTGTTGACAGCACACAGGTACCGCCGGCTGTGCCGGGTGTCATTGAACCAAAATTTAAACCAACAGTATTCGCAATCGAAATTGGAGTAAGGATAGTGGCGCTACCACTGGCTGATGTACTAGCCGATTGGGCAAACAAAGTTGTTGGCAACAATGCAATTGCTACAACTGCAAGCAAAAAGAATAATTTTGTCTTCATACTTTAATTTTTAATAGTTAATAAAAAATTTAAAAAACTGAGTTAAAACACTTTTAATACAATCGTGTAGTTTCGGAACATGTTCCGGCAATAAAACTTCTTTAGTCATTTGTTTTCTTTAATGAATAATTAAAACTTAAGGTCAATTAACTATCTTAAAAGCTTTACTTCTGGTCTCGGTTGTTACTGATATAAGGTATAATCCTTTTACCCTTAACGGGAAACTCTCTATCTGTCCACCCGATAATTTTTTGACAAATAGAAGTCTGCCACTGGTATCATAAATCCTTGCCGTAAAGTTTTCGTCAAGCGAACTGGCATCTACAACAATCTGCCCACCCGACAGATAGACAGAGACAGGTATTTCAGTTGTGTTTTCTATTTCTGCAAAATGGATCACAAAGCGGTTCGTATTGTCGCTTGTAGTACTACTAAAGTTATACTTACCGGTTTGTTTAATGTCTTCAACAGTACTGGTCAGTTTATCTTCAAGCAAAACAGTTTTCATCGTATCGGGTATCGAAAAGTTAAGGGTATAATTACCGTTGTTGCCCGCTTTGAAACTCAACAATACTTGTTTGTTATCTTTTGTATCGGTAAGGTAACGCACCGAATAATTTTCGCTCCCTGAAGGCAGATAGAGGCTTGGCGCAGTTTTTACTTCGCTAAACATTTTCTTCGCCCCGTCTTCGTTTTTATTGTAGCCAAAAATCAGCAATACTTCATCCTGTCCTTTAACCGATGGTGAGGTAACCGTAGTTCGGAATATATTTTCTTCAGTATTCACCTCTTTTGATTTTAACCAGGCGCTGGCCCCGGTATGCACACGCGCAGCATTGTTGAAGCTAAATGTACCTGCCGATGTGGCCTTAACAAAGAACCCTTGCATGGGGGCAATGTACCGGGTGACATTGTTGGTGCCTGCACCAGTTGCCGAATTATACACCCCATAATTGTCGGCAGAGCTGCTCCATGTCCACATATCGTATCCGGCGCCGCTAAGGGCAAGCATTGAGCGGCTGAAGCCTGCATCAAGGTTCCAGTCGACACTACTCGGGTACGGGTTACCAATAAAGTTGAACTGTTTGTTGGCCCCTGTTGCTGAACTCGTAAGGCTGTACGACACGGTGCCATTGTTGAGGCTACCTACAAATTGTTTGGTAGGAGTAGTGGCCTGCACCGCATACAGGTAGCCCCGGCCAGGAACAAAAGTGGTTTGCGGGTGAACTCCCGGCCAGGTAGGAGTCACGGTTAAATTGAGGTTATATACCCAGCACGAAGTAGGTTCGTCCCACACATAA
>CALCJE010000026.1 GCA_937965665.1 uncultured Bacteroidales bacterium | reverse complement strand
GGGCTATGAGTTATTTAAACGATTCAACATTTACAAATGACAATAGAATTGGCTATCTTCCTGATCCTGTTATTGAGGTATGGAATCAAAAAATGAATCCTTATACAAAAGACCAAATAAATACTTTTGCCAATAGTCGCAGAGAAAGGTATCTATTTGAGCTGAGCTTAATCGGCAAAATGAATGCGAATGGAGTAAGATTTTTAGCAGGTACCGATTTCCCCAATCCGTACGTCTTCCCGGGATTTTCTCTGCACGATGAATTGTCGCTGATGGTTAAAGGAGGCATGACCACGATTGATGCGTTAAGGACTGCTACAATAAATCCTGCCATATTTATGAAAAAAGAAGCAGATTTTGGTTCAGTTGAGAAAGGTAAACTGGCAAGCCTGGTGCTACTGAATAAGAATCCACTGGAAAATATTGAAAATACAAAAGCGATTGAATCGGTTATCGTACGAGGGAAAATTTATAACAGGAAAGCACTGGATTTAATGTTAGAGAAAGCAAAATCAAAAGGAAAATGAATTGTGCGGCCCGCGCGCGCTGCAAGCGCGCGCGAAACAGGATAACTCGGAATTACACACGCGCCGCCAGCACTCATGAGGCAAATCCAGAAACTAAATCTAAAATTGTAACAACATAACTTTAGTATCTTTGATTATGAAAAAGGCCCTGTTACTTGTAACAATTGCTCTTCTGTTTTTCTCATGCGCGAAAGATGATTCATCTGCTGACAGTGATATCCCTGAATGGCTGAAAGTTAAGATTTCGCAGGATGAAGCAACTATTAATTCAAATCCGGCATTGATGCAGAATCATGGTGCCTGGTATAGTTATGAATTTAATGGTGAAACATTTTATGAATATGACAACCCTTTAAGTTCAGAAAGCCGAAATCCATATTCGAAGGAAGGTGTTCGTGTCAATATCACAGTAGCGCCATTCACTGATTATTGGAATCAGAAATGCTGTGAAAAACTGGTATGGAAAGCTCCACACTATCAAAGGCCATAGCCAGACCCGGCTTGTGCCCGCTTACATTGCATGCAAAACAGCATTAAATTGGGTTGTAAAAATAAAAGCAGAAATAGTGTTGATATGCCTGGCAGAAGTAAGATAATAAGAGCTGATAAAGCAGTATTAAGCACGCGCTGAAAGCGCGCGCAAGCAAAGGTAAATTTGACTTAAAAATAGTTTTGATAATCAATACTTTACCTGACGTTAGTCAGAATTAAAAATACTAATATGAATCATTTATTTAAAGTTTTAGTATTGATTACCTTCCTGGGTTTAACAATCTTTTCATGTAAGAAAGAATATTTGAATGGAGATGTTGTTGTTGATTCTCAACTTCATGAAAAACTCTATCTGAACGCAGTAGACACGATAAAAATTGATAATCAGAATCTGGTATTACAAACAGAACTTTATCGTGATTTCTTTCCTGGTGTAACAAAAAAGAACACAAGATTATTTGCTCTGATTTCCATCGTTAATATTGACAGTGCACAAATCTCGAAGAATTTTGAAATAAAAACTCTTTATGTAATAAACAAAGAACAAATTTGGATTTCAACTCCAGTTCTTTATGATGACAATTTTATACCAATATATAAAGTGTTCAGAATAAGCAAGAATGGGCCAGAATGGGAAACCAACAACAATGTTGATATTGTTGTGGCAATTGAGGATTACAACACTAAGACAATAAATTTCATAATTGCAAGAAACCAATTAATAACGAGAATAGAATAAATACGTTGCTTGCCAGCACCATGCGTTGGCCCGCGCGTGATACAGCGCGTGCGAAACCCTATTATATTTGTTGTAATAATAAAAGCAGAAATAGTGTTGATATGCCTGGCAGAAGTAAGGTTATAAGAGCTGATAAAGCAGTATTAAGAACGCGCTGAAAGCGCGCACAAGCAAAGGATTCCGGGTCGTAAAATGAAAAACAGGAAAAGCATTTATTGTATTGTCGCATTCTCCTTATTCGTGGGACTGTTGCATTTCGTTACCGGGCCCGACTATCAGGGGATCGGCAGGCATTTTGTTCGTGGATATTTAATTGACATTGTGCTGCCTGCGGATCTTTATTTATTGCTGCAAATATCTCTCCGAAAAAACATTTTAGTCAATCGTGCCAGGATAACGGGTGCAATACTTACCTTCGGTTTTGGAACAATAGTAGAAATACTGCAGTATTATGAAATCGAATTTCTCGGCAGCACCTTCGATCCCTGGGATATATTGATGTATGGAATTGGAACCGGGTTAGGTATTGTTATTGATCTGACTGTTATTGATAAGTTTGAGAAATAATGAATAACGAATAGTGAATAACGAATAATGATTTTTGAACCCGGCTTGCGTGCCTGAAGTGCATGCGAATTAGGATAAAATTTAATTAAAAAAAAGCATAATAGTGTTGATATATGCTTGTTAGGGCCAAGGCTAAAAAAAAGCAACTTGACAAATAGTACCTTGAATAATAATGAGTTATAGTAACTTAATAAATAACACAATGAAAAAGATAATTACTTTCGATCTAATAATTATTCTGATTGCTGCTTTTTATTCCTGTTCGAAACCCAAAGGTATTTGGGATGATAATATTCACTTATCGACCAAAAATGCTTCATTTAGCGCTTCTGGAGATTCGGTAACAATTAAAACTGGAGGTGATTGGTGGTGGATTTCTGATGTTTCAGTTGATAGTACATGGTATTATGATTTTACAGGCGTTGATTTGCAATCTGATAGTTACAAAATAAAGCAGAATTGTTTTGATGTTGAACGCCGTGATAAGAATACACTTTTTATCAAAGTAGATGCAAATCCAAATAATGTTAAAAGGATTATTACAGTGGGACTTCAAGCTGGGGATTATGGTGATAGGGTGACGGTTACTCAAAAGTCAAAATGATACTTTGTTTGATAACGATTTAAATGATTGATGAATAAAAAAAGCCCATGCCCTAACACGCGGTATAGCCAATAAGGGTTTCAGAGGTATTTGGAGCTCATCACCCGCATCAATCTTTTGTCTCGGTTGATAGGAACGTCGCTCCGCAATCCCTTACTGGCCATACCGCCAACGTAAGAAATAAGAAATACAAACATGATAAAGCGGAATTGCGCATGCACTTCAACAGGCGCAAGCAAGCGGGTTAAATAATCCGTGACCATTTGTGCAATCATTTGTGAAAATCAGTGTATAAATCCATGTCCATCCGTGGATATATCCTTGTCCATCTGTGCCCATTAGAGCATTCATTTGTGAAAATCTGTGGATAAACCATTTGTGCCCATTTGAGCATTCATTTGTGGTTAAATCCGTGCTTATCCGTGACTTTTCTGCGTCACCAGTGTTCCAGGCGGGCGGATTAATATTATCCACAAATTATCACGAATCAGACACAAATACACACGAATAATCTGTGTTTATCTGTGAATTTTCCGCGTCATCAGCGTTCCATTTCTTTGTGCCCATTTGTGCCCATTTGTGGATAACACAGTGCGCATTTGTGGACCAACCCTGCCCCCGAAAGCAGTTTTATTTTTCCCCGAATACTTCTACATTTGCATCAGCAAGGCAACCAGCGGACTGTGGTTAAACGTTCCGTCTGCATGCCATGCTGCAAACAGTTTTACATGTAAATGACCTCCCGTTTATGAAGAAGATTTCCTTATTGATGCTGCCGCTGTTGTTCGCCGGCCTTATCACCCGGGCCCAGGCTATTTTCGAATGGCGCCCCGAAAACCGTACAGGCGTTTCGTCCGAAACCGGGCTGCTTAAAACCTGGCCTGCCGAAGGCCCGGCACTCTTATGGAAAAACCTGGAGCTCAGCAAAGGCAACTCTTCGGTATCGTTTGGTAACAATACCATTTACATCACCGGCACCAAGGACACACTCGATGTGCTGTATGCCCTCGATATGAATGGCAATATGCTGTGGCAGGCTGTGATGGGCCGCGCCTGGAATGAATCGTACCCCGAAAGCCGGGCCACCCCAACAGTTGAAGGCGATAAGGTATACACCTGCAGCGGGTTGGGCGATATTGCCTGTTTCGACGGGAAAAGCGGGAAAATAATCTGGTCGTACAAAGCCAGCCAGGCCAACAAGGGAACCTACGGCGCATGGGGAATAGCCGAATCGCTGCTGATTGACGGCGATAAACTGTATTTCTCACCCGGGGGTCCCGAAACCATGACCATAGCCCTAAATAAAAACAACGGGAATATCATCTGGAAATCGGCAGGCATCAACTCCAAACCAGGGTATGTTTCGCCCATACTGTTTGAGTATGCGGGTAAAAAGATACTGATCAATGTAGCGATGGAATATGTTTTCGCTGTGGATGTTTCCAATGGCGAAATCCTGTGGAAGGTAGCCCACATCCGGCCCGAATCCTTTAAATGGGATCATATCAAATGCGTTACACCCCTGTATCACAACGGCATGGTATATGTAACCGGGGGTTACGACTGCGGGGGCATGATGCTGAAAATGAGTGAAGATGGCAAAAACGCAAGCATTGCCTGGACCGACAGCGTGCTCGATGTACACCATGGAGGTGTGGTGCTGATTAACGGGTATATTTATGGATCAAACTGGATCAATAACGGCAACGGAAACTGGTGCTGCATTGAGTGGAATACAGGCAAAAAAATGTGGGAGCAGCCATGGAACAACAAAGGTTCTATCATAGCCGCCGAGGGCATGCTGTATATTTACGATGAGAAAAGAGGCAATGTTGGGCTGCTGAAGGCCACGCCCGAAAAGTTCGACCTGGTAAGTAGTTTCCAGGTAAAGGAAGGCAAGGCGGGTCCATTTTGGGCACACCCAGTAATACACAACGGCATACTTTATTTGCGGCACAACAATGCTCTGATGGCGTACGATATAAAAGCAAAGTAAAAAAAAGGGAATTTAAAAACCCCGAAATAATCCAAAACCAATACATTATGTTCTTCACAGCCATCTGCCCCAAGCTGCCTATGCGTGACAAGACAGTTACGCGGAATTTTTATGTGAACATGCTTGGTTTCCACGAATTCGGCAGTGCTGATTTTGAAGGATACCTGATGGTGGAAAAGGATAATATACAGCTTCACTTTTTTGAATTCAAAGACCTAAATCCGGCTGAAAACTACGGGCAGGTGTATATCCGCACCGCACAGATTGAAGATTTATACCGCTGGATGATCAATAACAACGTCAGCATACATCCGGCAGGGCATCTGCAGGCAAAACCCTGGGGCCAGAAAGAGTTTTCGATTCTGGATCCGGATAACAACCTGCTTACTTTCGGTGAGCTTATTGTGGTATAAAATATTCCGGTGGCGAACCCTTCAAGGGTATTAAACCCTTGAAGGGTTTTGCCTGCGAAAAATCAATATGTTGATCCAACTCATGATTCGTATTATTAACAATCAATTATTATGCAGAAGAACCTACTTTCACTCGTATTTTTATTCCTTGCACTGCCCTTATTTTCGCAGGTTAATACCGGGGATATTATCCTTTCGCTGGATGGCAACTATATGAAAACCAATACAGGAGGCGGTGTTACCACCAATATGACCGGCTCCAGGGCGCACAACCTGGATATCAGCCTGTCGGCCGGGTATTTTTTCACTGAGCGGGTAGTGGCGGGCATCGGGCTCGATTATAAACTCGATAAAGGAGTTCGATCGAACCTGCTTAACTTCAATAATTTCATCCAGACGGAAGAAATGGACTACAAATCACATGCCTGGTTGCCGAATGCGTATGTAGGGCTTTATTTTCCGATCGTAAATAAATTGTATGTAACTGCTAATTTCAAAGTGAGTTACGGCAAGATCAACGCCAGCTATACCACCACTTATGCCGGCGGGGGCAAATATTTGCTGCTGAGCCCGACAACCAACTATATGTACGTTTCATCCGCCGATTTAAAAGCTGATTATTTCAGCAACATGATTTATCCTGAAGTGTTATATTTCGTGGGAGAAAAAACCAGTATCAGCCTTGGGCTGGGAGGCATTCAATATGCGTTAACCGATTGGGATACCCACAACGCGGAGGTGGCCGTTAATTTCAACCCGGTGCATTGGAAGCTTGGGGTGAAGATGAAGCTTTAAGGTGCTCAGTGCTCAGTGCTGAGTGCAGAGTGCTCAGTGCTCAGTGCAGGGTGCGTAGTGAATAGTGAAAAGTGAAGAGAGTTGGGTAATTTGTTAATCATCAATCGTAAATCGTAAATCATCATGATCCAGGTTATTGTATTTTATGCATTAAATGAAGTATTTGTAAAGCAATTCACTACGGCATTCAGAGAATTGCAGCCGATGGTGCTGGCTGAGGATGGCTGCCTGCAATACGAACTTTTTGTTTCGCCTTACTCGCCTGTGCGTTTCTGTCTTGTCGAGAAATGGGCCTCGCAGGATGCGCTCGATGTGCACCTCGCTACAGAGCATCTCTCTGATTTCAGGGAGGAAAGCCGTTACTGGTTCGAAGAAAATCCTACCATCGAAATTAAAGAAATCATCCATGAACGATACCTTTAAGACCATTTTTAAACGTACCAGCGTTCGTAAATTTACACCGGCTGGTATTGATCGCGAAACCCTGCTGATGCTGGCCAAATGTGGTATGGCAGCGCCTTCGGCAAATAACCGGCAACCGTGGTTTATCATTGCGGTTACTGAAAAGCAGTTGCTCAAAGCCCTGGGCGACGAACTTCCCTATGCCAAAATGACCCGCGATGCCGCTGCTGCCATTGTGGTGTGCGGCGATCATGGAAATGATACCACCGGCTTAATGAACCGTTACTGGGTGCAGGATTGCAGTGCAGTAACCGAAAATATTCTGCTGGCTGCCGAATCACTCGGCCTGGGAGCCGTTTGGACAGCCACCTACCCTTATGAGGAAAGAATGGAACCTGTGCGTCGTATTTTAAACCTCCCGGCCAACCTGGTTCCGCTTAACGTTATTCCATTGGGCCATCCCGATGGCGAACATAAACCCAAGGATAAGTGGGACGAAAATAAATTCAGGTTTAACCAGTTCCCGCAACACTGACCGGGAATAAATTAAACCTGCATCACCATGCAACTTAGTAAACATGCATGGGAGCATACCCCGATCCTGCAATAATATGATACACTTACTTCGCACCGATGCGCATCATCCCGGTTTTGAAACACTGGTAAAATTGCTTGATGCCGACCTGGCCGCCCGCGATGGGGATGAACATCCTTTTTATGCACAGTTTAATAAAACCAACAGCATAAAACATTGTGTTGTTGCCTTCGAACAGGATGTGCCTGTGGGATGCGGAGCCTTGAAACCCTATAGCCCGCTGCGGATGGAGATCAAACGGATGTTTGTATTGCCCGGATACCGGGGACAGGGTATTGCTTCGCAGGTACTGGCAGAACTCGAAAAATGGGCTGCTGAACTTTCGTATGCCGGGTGCATACTCGAAACTGGGATCAAACAACCCGAAGCCATGGCTTTGTACAGGAAAAACGGCTACCACCGTATCCCGAATTACGGGCAGTACGCGGATGTGCAGAACTCTGTATGTTTCGAAAAAATCCTGAGTTGACTGTTTCGATTACCAGGGCCACCAAAGCTATATATTTGAAAATATAACGGAAATCGCACCGTTCAATACCCTTTACCGCAAAAGTGTGCCGGCACAATCGCTATATTTCCGGCTGTAAGCATGCCGGGTTTTGAACTATAAACGATTATTGTTGTTTTACTACTTCTCACGCTGATATGAATTGCGGGACGCATCCATCCCTCTGTCCCCACCTGTTTCCTTTGCTGTTTTAATTGCGCTGCTGATCAACTGTTTCTTCGTAAACTCTCCGCCGCTACCAGTTCTGATTTTAATCATTAAATGAACTTTAACAATTAAAAGCAACATTATGAGCGATAAAAATACATTTCTGAAAGAGGCACTGGCAAACTTGTCGAACCTCACCCGCTTAGAAACCAATACCCTTGTCGGGAAATATTCGTTTAACACCGTTGAAGGGATAAAAACCACCATTGTTACCGAAAGCACTGAGGATCGCATGTGTTCGCAGATTAACCTGGTTACCGGCGACATTACCACCGCCATGACCGAAAAGTTCGTAAACGAATACCGTGAACTCCGCGATTTTCACCTTTCGCGCGAAAGCCAGGGACACGATATCATTCGTAAAAATATCGAGACCTTAAAGGAAATCCTGGGCGCCCTCGACTTTTTCGAGAAAGAATCGGCTAAAACAGCCACGCCATAAGCTAATATGAGCGGCTATGTTTGGCAAGGCAAAAAAACTGGAAGAGAAAGTAAGCTCAACACTTTACGATCTCACTCACCTCGAAATAAACACCATTGTGAAGGACGAGATGGTTGCTTCAAAAGCGCCGGATAGTCCGCGCCTGATGTTGCATGCCATTGCAACCAAATATCATGGTAAACTCATGACGCTGGGGGAAAAATATAAAGATGTGCTTCCACCGGCTGAAGAAGGCGTATTGAATATTTTCAGGGGGAAAATGGTTTTCCTGGGTTCGGGGTACGATTCATTTAAGGAACTGAGCGACAATGCTGAACGGTCAATCGGGCTGCTGCGCGATTATGCCAGCCGGGTTCCGCAGCTTCAGGACCAGGTATCACCCGATATTATGATGTTGCAGCGTATCCACAATATTTCCGACGACATCAGGCGGATACTGAGAATGGAGGGTGTTGACCCCTGTGGTGATAAAAAGGTCTGCGATTTCGACGATGCCGAAGCGGTGCGCAAATTCAGGAATTTAACAGCCCGCGAAGCTGATCAGTATGAGCTGAACCTCGATCTGAGGCAGCTGATGGTGTTTAAAAAGGCCAATGATATAGGAACCGAGAGAGTGATGCTGCAAACCATCATAGGGATGGATGGCGATATAACTACGCGTGTAGCCAAAGCATTTGCTGATCAGCCCATTACTTTTATCAACCAGCTGCATCATGAAGCCATTGGTATTTCTGTCGATTTCTGGAAAAACCTGATTACCGTGGTGGTTAAATTAGGTGAAAATATCATTGGGATGTTTCATCCAAAAACTTAGTATATGTATTTTCACCAGGCCATTGCCACATACCTGGAAATCATCCGGACCGGGCAGATACAAAGCGCCGTTGACGGAGATGAAGTGCGTATACAGGTGCAGGGCAGCATCAGTGGTGACATACTGATTTTTATATCGCCCAGGCAGGCGTTGTCCGAAGGACAAAGTACGCTCTCGCTGGTTGTTTCCGATAGCACGATCGAAAAGCAGCTGCCGGAAGTGATGAAACAATTCCGGACAAAATTCAGGGGGCTTTATTTTTTACCCCAGGGAATAGCCTGGATTATTAATATAATTTTCATTTCCATATTTACCTGGCGCTTTTATCACCCGGTGATAATGGCTTTTACGGCGCACGATATTTCCGAAGCCTTAAGTTATGTTGCCCCCCCGACAGTGATTGCCGCACTGGCGGCGGTGTTTTCAAAAGAAATCGGGTTTGGGATATTAAAGCCTGTAATAACTGTGATCAAATGGATAGTGCAAATCGTGCGCCGGAAGAAAAACAAGCCGGTAAGCTGAAATCCTGATCCTTGTTAAGCGTTAAGGATAGTGGAAAATGTTGTGATATTCCATCATAAAAAAAAATGGCTGGTTTAAACCAGCCATTTTCCGCTTCTAAACTCTATTCAGCTTGCCGCCTGAGGTTTGGCCCTGAGGTATTTATCCAGGAACTGGATTATGCGTTTGGCGGTTGTAACCTGGTTTGCTTTCTTTGTAAAGCCGTGGCCTTCGTCAGGATAAACCACATATTCCACAGGTACGCCGTTTTTCTTCACACCGGCAACAATTTCATCACTCTCAACCGGTAATACCCTCACATCGTTAGCCCCCTGGAAAACCAACAGAGGCTTGGTGATTTTCTGGTAATTGAACAGCGGCGAAATATTTTTTAACCGCACGCTATCAGCCGTATTCGGGTCGCCCATTTCTTCGTAAAGCGCCTTGCGGAATGATTCCCAGTAGGGAGGAATGCTCCTGAGCGTGCGCAACCAGTTGGCAACACCAAAAAGGTCGACACCAACTTTAAATTCATCGGGATGGAATGCAAGCGCTCCCAGTACCATGCATCCGCCATAACTACCTCCTAAAATTCCGATGGCGGTGCTGTCAATATAATCCTGCGATGCCAGCCATTTCTTGCCATAAATACAGTCTTTCAGGTCGCCATTGCTATGGTCTCGGTTATCCATTTTGTAGAAGGATTTCCCGTAACCGCTGCTGCCCCTGTTGTTTACTGCCAGCACAGCATAACCATGGTTCACTAAATACTGAATATCTTTACTGAAACCTACACGGCTTTGTCCGCCGGGACCGCCATGCACATATACCAGTGCCCCAACCTTATTCTTTTTATCGGCTTGCAAAGGTTTATAATAAATGGCCGGAATTTCGAGGCCGTCGAACGATTTAAACCTTACCACTTCGGCCTGCACCAGGTCGTTGCGGTCAACTTCTGGGTTCAGTGTGGAGGTAAGTTGTTTTAAAGTCTTGTTTTCGATTTCGTACAGGTAAAGATTAGCGGGACTGGTGCTGCTTCCTACAGTGAGCAGCAGTTTCTTTTCGCTGGGCGAAATGGTTACGCCCAATACATCTCCGTCTTTAATTTCAGGTAAACTAACTGTCTTCCCTGTGGCGTGGTCGAAAAGCAATATTTTGTTTTTGCCATCCTCGTTCACAAAAATGGTATGATATTTTTCATTTTCGCTCAGGCTCATCCCGGCAACATCCCATTTATCTTCAAATATTTTCTCGGCCTTTCCGCTGTTAATATGGTATTTTACCAGGTAGCTGAATTCACTTCCATCGTTGGTAGTGTAATACATGATGCTGTCATTTTTCTCGAAACCGGCTGGATTCCAGGTTGCTTCATTATCATTGCTCAGCCGTTTGCTGGTTTTTGTTTTCTGGTCGTACAGGTATAATTCATTTTTATCGGTGGTGATGCTTTTCACCAGGGCGATGTACCGCTCACTCTTGCTTACGCCTGCCGGGTCCAGTCCTTCGTTGTTCTGGTACAGCAGAGTGGGTTTCCAGGTAAGGGTATCCAGTTTCCAGATGTCGAAAAACTTCGGATCGCGTTGATTACTGGTTACGTACATGGCTTTTTTATCGGCGCTCCAGCCGGCAAAACTATTGGCGCTGTTAGGCCAGGGAGTGATATCGCGCACCAGCGTATCGGCCTGGTTTGCCAGGTAAAGATGTGAGTTTTCATTTCCACCCTGGTCAGCCGAATAAATATATTTGCTGGAACCGGGCAGGTAGTCAACGGCAAAAAATGATTCCTTTTTTGAATGTGTTAAAGGCTTATAAGTAGTATCCGCAATGTTTAGTTCGAAAACATTGTAAATACCGGTAGCGTTGTTATCAACCAGTATTTTTGATTCATCAGCGCTAAAACCTGCTGCGCCTACCGAAAGGTTGTTGTAAAGCTGTTCGGCCGTAAATTGCTTCGGCATGCGTGCTTTTTCTTTCGAATTGCACGAAGCTAGCACTGCCAGTGCCAGGCAGGCGAGCATGATAAGTCTGGTTTTAAACATACTATTGCTGGTTTTAAGGATTAAAAGGCTGAAAATGAAAAGGATTATGATTCTGTATGACGTATACATGCAGTTTAAGTTACAGGCAGAGCCCGAAAAAAATATAACGAAAAACAGGAAAAGGCCGGTCAGGCTATCTCATAACCAGGTATTAATTGTCATTTCCCGAAAGCTTTTCTTCCTTATGGGCGTGTTTTATTAATTCCGCCATAGGGATATGGTCGAGCGTTTTTTCGTGGGTAGCTTCCAATACCACTTTCGGGGCTACGCCGGCATGCCAGGCTTCAACCCATCGCGAAGCACAAAGGCACCAGCGGTCGCCCGGAACAAGACCTGGAAACCGCCACTCGGGCATCGGGGTAATAAGGTCATTACCAATGCTTTTAGAGTATTCAAGAAACTCTTTTGTAACGATTACGCATACCGAATGTACGCCTACATCATCTTTATCGGTATCGCAGCAGCCATTCCGGTAAAAACCTGTTAGTGGCGAGTTGCTGCAGGGAATTAAAGCTTCTCCGTATATATTTGTGTGCATAAAAACCTGTTTTGGTTAATGTTGGGTGGTTTCCTGGAACATGAGTCCTGATCGATTCAATCAAAAGTTGAACTCAGGGATCACAACCGAGAAGCATGTTACAATTGTAACTGTTTTCATAGGTTGATAATTTTTGGTTTATTATTAACATACAGGAAGCTGAAATGTTGAGATAAACAAAATTTTCAAAACTGCTGTACCTGGCAAAACCGGGTTATGACCTAAGCAGGTATTGAACGGATGTTCTTTCCGGCTCTTTCTGCTCCAGGAAGCAATTTTCCCTTTCTAAAATTTTATTCAGGCAAACATTAACCTTAGCTTTGCGTAAAAATTAGAATCTATGGGTAAAAGTAATCGTATTCTTTTAGCCTGCCTGGTTTTGCTTGCAGGAATGAGTGCCCCGTTCAGTGTATCCGGTGCCATCCGTCTTCCGGCACTGATCGGCAATAATATGGTTTTACAGCAAAATGCGACCATTAATGTCTGGGGCTGGGCCGATGCCGGTGAGAAAATTGTTATACAGGCCAGCTGGCAGAATGCCCCTGTTATTACCACCACCCCGGCCTCAGGAAACTGGAAAACTACCCTCAATACTCCCAAAGCCGGAGGCCCTTACAAAATGACCCTTACCGGTACCGATTACTCGATCACCATCGGCAATATCATGATAGGAGAGGTGTGGATATGTTCGGGCCAGTCAAATATGGAATTTACCATGCGCGGGCTTGGCGGATGGAAGAATTATAAACCTGAAGTGCGCAGCGAGGTAGCCAGTGGCAAATATGCGGATGTTCGGTTGTTTACGGTCGGAAGGGATACCTCGGCTGTGCCCCTGGCAAACTGCAAGGGAAGCTGGCGTACTGCCGATACAAATACTGTTAATGATTTCAGTGCTACCACCTGGTTTTACGGGGCTTACCTGAACGAAAAACTTGGTGTGCCTGTTGGTCTCATCTCCACTGCCTGGGGAGGAACCCCGGCTGAAGTCTGGACTCCCGTAGAAAGCATCAGGGCAGAACCCGACCTGGGCTTTTACCTGAATCATTTTAACGGTAGCCAATGGTGGCCCGGAACTCCCGGTGTATTGTACAATGCCATGATTCATCCGCTGTTAAATTATACCATTAAGGGCGCCATCTGGTACCAGGGTGAATCCAATATAATGGATGCCAGGCTTTATCCTGCCTTAATGAAAACTATGATCACCTCCTGGCGGAACGCCTGGGGACTGGGCGATTTCCCGTTCTATTTCGTACAAATTGCTCCTTTTGCCTACGAAGAACCTTATGCCGGCGCCTTATTACGCGAAGCCCAGCTGAAATGTCTTTCAGTTCCCAACACCGGGATGGCTGTAACCATGGACCTGGTAGATAATATCAATGATATACATCCCAAAAACAAACTTGATGTGGGTAAAAGGCTTGCGCTCTGGGCCCTGGATAAAACATACGGAAAAACCGGGGAAAGCTTTTCAGGCCCTGTTTATACAGATATGAAAATATCGGGTAATGAGCTGATCCTTTCATTCCAATATGCTGAACGCACCCTGAAACTGGTTAGCAATACAAATAATAATTTCACCATTGCCGGCTCCGACCGGGTGTTTTACCCGGCAACGGTAAAAGTTATGGGCGAAAAGCTGGTGCTTTACTCTCGGAAAGTTAACAAACCTGTTGCAGCCCGGTATGCTTTTACCAATACATCGCAAGCCACGCTTTTCAATGCTTCGGGACTGCCGGCACCATCCTTCCGTACCGACGACTGGGACCTGATTACGAGTGACGTGACGCTGCAGCCTCAATTAGATAACCAAACCCGTAAAATGACATACCAGCTTTCCATTACTGCCAGGGAAACTGATATTTATTACGATTTTAATAAAGTGCCCACCAAAAACGCTCCCCGTTTCCTGTCGCCCATACCGGCCGGGAAAACAGGAACATTATATGCCGTTCCTGCGCGTGATGGTTATTTGTCGGCAAACATCAATAGCTGGAAACTGTTGAGTAACAAAGCTCTTGGAGCGGTAATAAATTCAGGGGAGACGGATAAAAACGATCCAAAAAAACTGCTAAGCCTGGTTGATGGCGTACTTGGTAATGCCGGCAGGCGCGATGCTGCCTGGGTAGGTTTTGAGGGCAATGACCTGGATATAGTGCTTGATTTGGCTGCCATACAGCAGGTGAAAAATATAAAATGTAATTTCCTGTCGGAAAATAACGCATGGGTCTTTTTGCCCAGGCTCGTACAGGTGGAGGTTTCCGATGATGGGATCACCTACCGCAAAGTAGGTGAAAGTTCTTTTTCCACAGAGAAAGAAATAAAAGGATTTGTTGTCAGGCCCTTTACATTTGCGGTCAACAGCAAGATCCGGTTTATAAAATTTGTGGCCCGCAACCAGGGCGTCTGCCCGGCATGGCATCCCGGTGCAGGGTATAAGTGTTGGATTTTTATGGATGAAATAGTGGTTGAGTAGCCGATTGGATGTGGGATGTTAGATTTGGGATGTTAGATGTGGGATGTTAGATGTGGGATGTTAGATGTGGGATGTGGGATGTTGGATTTCGGATTTTGGATTGCGGATTGCGGATTGCGCCTGCCTGACTGCGTCAGCAGGCAGGGATTTTGGATTGCGGAATGTGCCTGCTTAGCTGGCTGATTTTTAACATTGTTGCTTCGTTGTTCATCCTCTCAATGACGCTGAAACGCTGAAACTCTGAAACAATGTAACACTGAAACATTGTAACACTCTAACTCTGAAAATCTTCAACCGAGCGAAGCGAGCTCACCGAAGGTAAACTCTTCAAATCCTGGTAATCCAATTATACAAATCAGCATCATTGAACCATTTACCTTTCCTCATGTTTCAAGCACAAACAATACAATCATGAATCACACCAACCAGCTTATTCACGAGTCGAGCCCATACCTGCTGCAACATGCCCACAACCCGGTTAACTGGCTTCCATACGGAGACGAAGCTTTTGAAGAAGCGCGCCGGCTCAGTAAGCCATTGCTGATCAGCATTGGTTATTCCTCCTGCCATTGGTGTCATGTAATGGAGCACGAATCCTTTATGGATGAATCGATTGCTGGTGTGATGAACGAATTTTTTGTTTGTGTGAAAGTTGACAGGGAGGAGCGGCCCGATGTGGATCATGTATTTATGGATGCCGTACAGCAGTTGCATGGCAGTGGTGGCTGGCCTCTGAATTGTTTCGCCTTGCCCGATGGCAGGCCTTTTTGGGGCGGGACTTACTTCCGGCCCGAACAATGGCGGCAATTGCTCGAAAATGTACACGAGCTCTTCCGGAACCGGTATTCAGAACTTGAACAACAGGCTTCCGAAATTGCCAATGGGGTTGCCATGCAGAACTACATTTTAAACGACCAGCCCGAAAACAAAACTACCCACGCGGATTTTGAAGCTATATTCAACAGCTTGCATTCAGGTTTCGATATGCAGGAGGGCGGTTTACAGGGAGCGCCGAAGTTCCCTTTGCCTGTTGTAATCAGGTTCCTGTTTGATTATTTCGTTCATACCAAAAACGAAACTGCTCTCAAAATGGTCGAACTAACCCTGCAAAAGATGGCCTGTGGCGGAATTTACGACCAGGCTGGCGGTGGTTTCGCGCGGTATTCGACTGATACTTCCTGGAAAGTGCCTCATTTCGAGAAAATGCTTTACGATAATGCCCAGCTGATCAGTCTCTATTCAGCAGCCTGGATGCAAAATAACAATCCGTTTTACAAAGAAATTGTTGAGCAAACCATTGATTTTATCGATCGGGAACTTACCGCTCCCGAAGGTGTTTTTTATTCGGCCCTGGATGCTGACAGCGAGGGGGAAGAAGGCCTGTTTTATACCTGGACACAGGATCAGTTTGCCGAAGCGCTCGGGCACTATGCCGAACTGGGTGGCGAATATTATGGTGTCGGGAAAAAGGGACTATGGGAAAATGGGCGGAATATTTTATTACGGGTGGAAAGCGATGACTTATTCGCCCAGCAGCATTACCTGTCGGCAGAAGAGTTGGCTTCATTAACAGCGTATTGTAGATCACAGATGCTCAAAGCTAGGTCGGAACGGACACCTCCTGCGCTCGACGATAAAATGCTGGTATCGTGGAATGCCCTGATGATCAGCGCGCTGGTTGATGCCCACATTGCTTTTGGAAGTAATGAATACCTGCAACTGGCTTTGCGGGCAGCCCGGTTTATGGTAAACAATATGAAACGGCCCGGCAATGGCTTATTCCATACCTGGAAACCAGGTCGGGCGCAGGTTAACGCTTTTCTCGACGACTATGCATTTACCTGCAAGGCATTTATTGATCTGTTCACGATAACCACTGATGCACACTGGCTGACTGAAGCCGGATTGCTTGCCGCATATGTAGATACGCATTTTTACGATACGCATTCAGGATTTTTCTGGTATTCCGAAAATGCGGATAACCAGGTTTTTGCACGAAAAATTGAAATCTACGACGGGGTAATTCCTTCCGGCAACTCAACCATGGCCTGGGTGCTGAATACCCTTGGGATTTTTCTTCACAACAACGATTATATTAAAAAATCCAGGCAAATGATATCAGCCATGGAGAACCGTTTCTCTCGTTCGCCGGCTGCATATTCCAACTGGGCATCACTGGCGCTTTCGGCAATACGCGATCCTTACGTGGTGGCGGTTACAGGTCCCGACTGTGTGGCACGCATCCGCGAGCTGAAATTGAAAAACCTGCCAGGCACTATGATTTTCGGAAGCAAAACCGCAAGCAGTCTTCCGTATTTTGCTGATCGTTTTGTGGAAGGGAAAACGCTGATTTATGTTTGTTCGGGAACACGATGTTTACTTCCAACCGAAACGGTGGAAGAAGCCGTTGAACTTATCAGAAACAATGCCTGAACCTGAAAATTCGGGTTGCAGGCATGGCAAAAAAATATCCAGTTTTAGTCGTTCGAAAAGTCTTTTACCAGTTTTCTGTAGGCCGAGAATACGTTGGCACGCGAAACAAATCCGATATACTTTCCATCCTTCAGCACCGGCAGGTTGTAGTGCGAGGTTTCTGCAAATTTCTGAGCCACATCTTCCATGGTGGCATTATATTCAATCAGCGTATCAGGCATATACATCAGGTTGCGGATGTATACGGTATCGTACTGGTCATGTTCAAAAATAATATGCCGGATGTCGTTGATAAAAATGACTCCCAGGAAATTATTTTCTTCGTCAATTACCGGGAAAACATTTCGCTGTGATTTGGCAACCAGTTTTACAAATTCGCCCAGGGTAACATCGGGCGATGTAGTTATAAAATTTCTTTCGATAAGGCTCTCGATGGAAAGACGTGATAGTACAGCTTTATCTTTATGATGAGTTATCAATTCGCCGCTTTCGGCAAGCCTTTTAGTATAAATGGAATGTGGCTCGAAAGGGATAATGGTGAGGTACGCCACCACTGATGTGAGCATGAGTGGCACAAAAAACTGGTACCCGCCGGTTATTTCGGCGATCAGGAATATGGCTGTTAGCGGGGCATGCATTACAGCAGCCATTACACCGGCCATTCCAGCCAGCGCAAAGTTACTTTCGGGCAACCGTCCGTTGAGAAAGAAGTTCACAAATTTGCTCAGGAAAAAACCGGTTACGCCACCCATGAAGAGCGATGGTGCAAATACCCCTCCAACTCCGCCGCCACCTGTGGTAGCCGACATGGCCACTACTTTAAATATAAGTATAAACACCAGGAAGAGCAGCAGCAGGAAATAATTGTTTCCCATCGATGCGAAGATACTCCCTTCGAGGAGTTTCAGGCCGTTCCCGTCAAGCAGGTTATTCAGCGTTTCGTAACCTTCGCCAAATAAAGGCGGGAACAAAAATACCAGCAAACTTGTAATTAATCCACCGGCAATCATACGCAGTCCGCCCCTCGGGATCCGCCTGAACTGCTTTTCGATAGACATGTTGGCTTTGGTAAAGTAAACCGACACCACACCGCAAAGTAACCCAAGCAAAGCATAAAAGGGAAGGTTATGCATGGTAAACGGATGTGCCGTAACTTCGAACGAGAACAATACAGCGGGTCCCATAAAGAAATAAGCCAGTATAGCCCCAGCTGTTGAGGATATCATAAGCGGGATCAGGCTGGCCATGGTGAGGTCGAGCATCAGCACTTCCATTGCAAATATTACACCTGCAATGGGTGCCTTAAAAATTCCGGCAATAGCCCCTGCAGCTCCACATCCTACCAGCAAGGTTATGGTTTTATAATCAACCCGCAGGTAGCGCCCCAGGTTTGAACCAATTGCTGAACCTGTAAATACAGTCGGCGCCTCGAGCCCCACACTTCCTCCAAAAATAACCGTAATGGTACTGGCTATCATGGAAGTATACATATTGTGGGCCTTGATAATGCTGTTGCTTTTGGAAATAGACTGGAGTACCCGGCTGATGCCGTGGCCGATGTTGTCTTTAACAACGTATTTTACATAAAGATAAGAGATCAGAATTCCTATAAATGGTAAAATGAGGTACAGCAGGTTAAAACTTTTGATAGAAATCACGTTCATGAGCAGCAAATGCCCCATGTAAACCGCATTTTTAAGCAAAATGGCTTCGAATCCGCCCAGGCAACCGACTAACAGGCTAAGAATCAATACGAAGTTACGAGGAGCGATATGTCGTAACCTCCATGAATGAATTCGCTGGTAAAATTTACTCCCGGGCATAGATGCAAAAATAGGAATATTAGTTTATAACTCGCGGACTTCGATTCGGGGAAATTAATTATTTTTACTCATTCTAACTTTTTGATTTTGTTTGCACTTTTTCGAAAAGGTGAATATTTTTGCATCTTTCATCGAGCAGGCGGCCATAGGTATTTTATGGTGCAGCCGGGCCACAATCAAGTGGCAGCAGGACTTATAACCCTGTGGGACAGTTGAAGCCCGCAGGGATTTTTTATGCATGCTCAAAACCTGTTTTGTTTAAATGTTATTTAAAAGGTACATATGAGTCATCGAAGCAAGAAAAGCCGGGTAGCGGCACTTTCGGTAATGTCCAATTCAATGCTGGTTGTTTTTAAACTTTTCGTTGGTTTATACTCCGGTGCGGTGTCTATTTTGTCCGAAGCAATACATTCCGGGGTCGACCTGATAGCTGCACTGATTGCCTTTTTCGCGGTTCGGGCCTCAGGAAAGCCAGCCGACGATGAACATACCTACGGGCATGGGAAATTCGAAAATCTATCGGCTGCCATTGAAGGACTTCTCATTTTTGTAGCAGCCGGATGGATCATATTTGAATCCATTCAAAAGCTCATTTTCCCCGAACCTGTTGAAAATATACAGTGGGGTATTATAGTAATGGGCGTTTCGGCCCTTACAAACCTGTTTATTTCGCACAAACTATTTAAAGTGGGCAAGGAAACGGATTCGGCAGCCCTGATGGCCGACGGATGGCATTTGCGCACTGATGTTTGGACTTCGGCAGGGGTAGCTGTGGGCCTGAGCTTTTATTTGTTGGGTAAATGGCGTTTCCCTGATTTACACCTGGAGTGGATTGACCCTGTAATTGCTATTGGGGTAGCCGGACTTATTTTAAAAGCTGCCTGGGAACTCACTTCCGAGGCGGTTACTTACCTGCTCGATGCCAGCTTACCTGAGGAAGAAGAAAAAATAATCACCCAGATTATAGAAAAAATGAATCCCCAGGTGTTGAATTTTCACAACTTCAAAACCCGTAAAGCAGGTTCCGAAAGATTTGTTGAGTTTCACCTGGTGGTAAACAAAGACCTCACGGTGAAAAAAGCGCATGATATCTGCGATGATATCACGCTGCAAATCAAAAATCATTTTCCCAAAACTGAGGTGATGATACATACCGAACCATGCCTTGATGCGTGTGGCGGCATTTGCAGGGGTACCTGTGCCATTTTCGAGGCTTGATTTTTTATGCTAAGTGTTGAAATGATTCGGTAAAGATTTACGGTTGGGGTAAGGTAAAAATAAAACAGCTTCCGGCGCCTTCCTCGCTTTCGACCCATATTTTACCTCCCTGTTTTTCGACAAATTCTTTGCAAAGTACCAGCCCGAGCCCGGTTGAAGACTCACCCTCGGTACCTTTACGGCTTGTATTTTCAGTGAGCTTGAAAAGCTTGTCAACGAGGTCGGGTGGGATGCCGATGCCGTTGTCCTTCACCTGGATACGTATCATTTTTCCTTCTGTTTTTTCGGCAGCTATCTCAACGGTTTCGCCTTTGAAGGAAAACTTAATAGCATTCGAAACCAGGTTCCGGATAATGGTTTCGAGCATATGTATATCGGCAAACACCACACTGTGATCGGGAATTTTAATTTTGAGCTCTATTCCCTTTTTGACAGCCATATCCATCATGAGCTCAATGCTCTTGTTAAGAGACGATTTCAGAAACAATGGCTGTGGTTCGTAACTGAGAATACCTCGCTGCATTTTAGACCATTCGAGGAGGTTCTCGATAAGCCGGTAAATGTTTACTGCCGACAATCGCATGGTTGTAGCGATTTCCTTGAGTTCATCGGCCGATAAATTTTCGATATCGTCGGCCATAATACCGGTTAGCCCGAGGAAACCATTCATGGGACCCCGCAGGTCGTGCGCCACGATGGAGAAGAATTTGTCTTTTTCCGCATTCATGGCGTTAAGCTGTTCATTCTTTTCCAGGAGTTGTTGTTCGGATTTTTTGTGGTGGGTAATATCTTTTGATATACAGGTTACCCAAAGAATACGGCCTTGTTCGTCCTTTATGGGGTCAACCATGGTCAGGTAATATTTCTCCTCCTGCTGCACACTCACCACTTTTACTTCTATTTCGCCTTTCTCACCAGTTGCAAAAACCTGTCGTACCAGCCTGAGCCTTTTCTCTGCTTCGTCGTGTGGAAAAATATCGAAGGGTGTCCGGCCAATAATTTCTTCGGGCTTTTTGCCGAACGGGGTTGCAAAGGCATCGTTCACAAAGCGGTAGGATTCGTCGGGGTTAAAACTGAAAATCGGGTCGCTGGAGTACTGAACCAGCATCCGGTATTTTTCTTCGCTGATCCTGAGCGATTCTTCCACGCGTTTACGCTCAGTCATTTCGCGGCCTGCAGCTATTACCACCTTCTTGTCGAACCACATGCCTGGCGCCAGGCTTACTTCTTTAGGGAAAACTGAACCATCTTTACGCAAGCCCCAGAATTCGAACCTTACGTTTTGCCCATTATAAGCATCCTGTATATGTTTCAGCGTCATTTCCAGGTCATTTAAACCAGGCGCTGCCAGGAAAGCAGGTGTTTTATGTATAAAATACGCTTTCTCGTATCCATAAAGTTTTTCGGCTGCCACATTCACATCCACGAAACATCCATCCTGATCAAGGATATAAATGGCATCGCTCAGGCTGTTAATGACGCCCCGGTAAGTATTTTCTGATAAATGCAACTTCCGTTCAACTTCTTTACGTGCGGTAACGTCAAAAAGTACAGTCTGGTAGGTTTTGTCTGGCATCATTTTCGAGTGCATTTCCACTGTGATCACACGCTGGTCCTTGCACAGGATTTCCCGCTCATTAATAACAACCTGGCCTTGTTTTAAAAGGTCGAACCTGAATGGTTTATCTTTCCGGCTTTCCTCTGTAAACAGTATTTCCGAAATATGTTTTCCTGCCAGTTCGTGATGCGGAAAACCGGTCATTTTTTGGATACTTTTATTCGAATCGGTTACTATGCCATTAACCGAACCAATCAGGATGCCTTCAACGGCAAAATCGAACAATTCGCTGTATCGTTTTTTACTTTTTCGCAGCGATTCGGAGGTTTCTTCAGCTTCAAGTGCCAGTGCCAGCCGGCTGATAATATACCTGTGATGCCCGGTTAGCTTAAATTCATGCTGGAATACAACACACAGTGAACCAACAGGTTCGCGGTTACATCTGACCTTGTGGCCCAGGTACGACTTCAGGTTATACTGCAAAACATTGGGATCGGTGGCAGCATACTTTGATTCAGGAAGATTTTCGATGAAGAGAATGTCGTTATTTACCTGCCTGATTACATCATGGCAGATACGACCTTCGGGTTTAACCACAGGAATATGATCCGGTGCGGTATTCCATTTACCAAATGAGCATAAAAGCCCTTCGTTAAGCCTGTTGTACAAGGCACTCGATGCGCCCATAAGCTGGCCGCAGAGTGCAGTTATCAGGTTAATGTTATCCAAATAGTTGTCGCTCAGGTGCGAAAGGGTGCGGTTGATCACTTCCAGATCACGCAACATGTCGTTTTCGGGCTGGCCTAAAAATGTTATGGTAATCCCTAAAAGCTCATTTTCAGTATTTAACAGGCTTATAAAATGGAGGGTGTGTAAAGTGTTTTCATTATTTTTCAAACTGCATCGCATCGTGATATTGCCCAAAAGCCGCAAGGCGGGTATTATTTCACTCTCGAAGCTGTTTTTGGGTTCAAAGTGTATCAGTTCCTTTATGTTTTGTTGTAACAAGGCCCCGGGTTGTGTCCCGAATACCTGCTCAGCTTCAGCATTGCTTCTGTAAATAATGCCATGCAGATCAGTTGTAATAAAAGGAGCAGGCATAGCATGGCTGTATTCATTGCCCGGGGTCACAGCCTTTTTTGTTTTCATAGTATTTTAGTTAGCATATAATCTGGCAATAATTGTGCCAGGTGGTTTCATTATTTTTCATCCTGCCTTCAAGGCTTTTCAGCTTCCCGATCAAACTGGTTTTACACTTCATGTTTGTTGATCCAGGCAAACTGAAATATTATTTTCCTGCTTCCGGATTTTTCCCCTGGCTTAAAGGTAATGATTTCAAATATACAAATACTTATAGATTATCAAACCATATAAAATTTTTGAAACGTATAAAGTGTTTCTTACGAGATGTTTATTGGATGAATCGAAATAAAGATAACGCTGAGCCGTGATGCGTGAAGGACCGGGGTTGAATTATTGTAATGCTGATCTTTGAGTTCGGGATTTTGCGCCGGCAGGTTGTTGATTATTTCTGTATAACTTATCATTTCGTCGCACAAAACAGGGGTGTTAATCGTTTATTTTTGCAGGTGTGTGCATAATGTCGCAACTTGATTAAACTGACCTGGAAATGAATATTATTACGTACAATGTAAACGGAATAAGGGCTGCCATCAGCAAAGGATTTATTGAATGGTTGCAGGCCGCGGCCCCCGATATCGTATGTCTGCAGGAAATCAAAGCACAGCCCGAACAGATTCCGGTGGTTGAATTTGAAGCACTTGGATATCATACCTATTGGTTCCCGGCCGAAAAAAAAGGCTACAGCGGGGTTGGTATTTTATCAAAAACCGAACCCGACAAGGTAATATATGGAATGGGTATTGAAAAGTACGATTTTGAAGGCCGGTTTTTACGTGCCGATTTTGGTGATAAAAGTGTAATCTCGGTGTATCATCCTTCAGGAACCACCGGCGACGAGCGACAGGCTTTCAAAATGCAATGGCTTTCCGATTTTCAGAATTATATACTCGAATTAAGGAAAACAAGACCGAACCTGGTTATATCAGGCGATTACAACATTTGCCACCGCGCCATCGATATTCACGACCCGGTGCGTAATGCCACAAGCAGCTGGTTTTTACCCGAAGAACGCGAATGGATGACGGGTTTCCTGAATTGTGGCTTTATCGATTCATTCCGCTATTTTGTCAAAGATCCGCATCATTACACCTGGTGGAGCTATCGTGCCGGGGCACGCAGCCGTAACCTGGGCTGGCGTATCGATTACAACATGGTGAGCGACGAACTCGAAAAAAACATGAAACGTGCAGTAATACTTCCAATGGCTGTGCATTCCGACCATTGCCCTTCGCTGTTAGAAATAGATTTTTAATCCTGCTAAATCAATAAAATCAATAAATCGTTAATTATGAGTAGTTTAGTGAATAGTAAGTTAACAAAGCTGATCGTGGTACTGTTCCTGGTTGGTGTTTTTTCATCCTGTGTTTCCATGAAAAAATACAAAGACCTTACAACAAAATGCTCAGAGGAAAGTATCCGGCTGAATTCAAAAGTGGAAGAACTGGATGGTCGGGTAATGGCTCTTACCAATGAAAATGACCGTTATAAAAAGGAAAACAGCGCTTTAAAAGCAGATACTTCGCGGCTGGGATCCATGCTGCGACTGCTCACTGCCGATTATAATGAACTGGATCGTTCGCACGAATTACTGAAAAAGCAATTCTCCGAAAATTTTGAGGATTCGGAAAAAGTAATGGCCGAACTGAAAGTGGCACAGGATACCTTGCTAGCCCGTGAAGATAGGCTGCGTGCACTCAGAAACGAACTGGAAATTAAAGGCAAGAACCTGGCCGAATTGCAGATGGCTTTGCATAAAAAGGATTCCGTAACCAACGCGCTTCGCAAGGCTGTTGCCGATGCACTCATGGGTTTCGAAGGCAAAGGCTTGACCGTACACATGAAAGATGGTAAAGTATACGTTTCGCTTGAAGAAAAACTCATATTTGCCTCAGGGAAATGGGATGTCAGCACCGAAGGTGTGGCCGCGCTCAAAGACCTGGCAAAAGTGCTTGAAAAAAATCCTGACATCAGCATCCTCATCGAAGGACATACCGACAATGTGCCTTTGAGCAGCCAAAACCAGGTAAAAGACAACTGGGACCTGAGTACCATGCGGGCCACTTCGATTGTTAAAATACTGTTAGCCAATGGCAAAATTGATCCGAAACGACTGGTAGCTTCAGGCCGGGGCGAATACCTGCCCGTGGTGCCAAACAATTCGCCGGCCAATAAAGCTAAAAACAGGCGCACCGAAATTATTCTTTCGCCAAAACTTGATGAATTGATGCAGATTATTGGTTCGAATTAACGGACTGTATAAATATTTATTTTACCTTTGCAAAATGGTATATTTATACAATATCCGGATTGCAAAAAAATATTTGAAGGATTGCTGGTTCTGTCAGCAATCCTTCATTTTGTGTAAAAGTTTCATTACGCGCGATGCCTGCCCGGCAGGAGTAAAATTTCAGGCTGCGACCTGAAAAAATTTTGTGCAGTGAAATCCAAAAAAACAGGATATAATTTTCTATAATACTGAAAAACAACATGATGTTAAAAGAAACCCCAGCTAAGCTTATCCTTGAAGATGGAACAGTATTTACGGGCAAATCCTTTGGTTATAAAGGTTCTGTTGCCGGTGAAGTTGTTTTCAATACTTCAATGACAGGTTACCCTGAAAGCCTGACCGATCCTTCTTTCGCCGGTCAGATCATGGTTGCTACTTACCCGCTTATCGGTAATTATGGCGTGCCCGAAGCAAAAATGGTTGATGGACTTCCCGATTATTTTGAGTCGGAACGTATACAGGTTACCGCCCTCATTGTTTCTGATTATTCGGAACA
>CALCJE010000025.1 GCA_937965665.1 uncultured Bacteroidales bacterium | reverse complement strand
GACGTTGAGCAGGCGTTTCCCCTCAGCATCGAGCCTTGGGCCATAATCTTCGAGCAGTATATGCGCAAATCCATTCAGCGCCCTGAGCGGAGTGCGAAGATCGTGAGAAGCCGTATAGCTGAATGTTTCCAGGTCGCGGAAAGCAGATTCGAGTTGGGCGGTGCGCTCAATAACCCGTTGCTCGAGTTGTTCATTCAGTTTTTTAATTTCCTGCTCGGCCAGTTTCCGTTCAGTGATATCATGTCCCTGTGCAATGGTTGCTATCACGTTTTTACTTTGGGGCGCATATAATACTGCCGAATTCCAAAGCATGGTGCGGATTTCACCATCCACATTTTTTAAATCAATTTCAACAATTTCCGAAGGGGTGTAACGGCTTCTGTTTTCGAAGAAATCACTCTGGTAGTTATGTGCAATTTTGTTAATAAGAGTTTTAATATCAGTATTTATTACAGTTTTAGCCTTTAAGCCAGTCAGTTTTTCGAATGCCTTATTGAATTGTGTCACTTTATTATTGCTGTCCCAAACCACAATAGGCGCGTTGGCATAATTCAGCAGGTTTTCGAGGTAGTCGCGTGTTTCCCTGAGTTTTTCCTCTACCAGTTTGCTTTCATGGATATTAGTGCACGTACCAAACCATTTGGTGATTTGCCCCTGGTCATTGGCAACCGGAGCGCCACGTATGAGGAACCAATGATACACACCATCTTTTCGGCGCAGCCTGCATTCGAGGGAGTAGTCGCCGTTGTTGTTCACTGCATTATTCCAGGCTTGCCATGCACGTTGCTGGTCGTCGGGATGAAATGGTTTATTCCACCCGTCGCCATAACTCTCTTCTAACGAGAGCCCTGTATAATCAACCCATTGTTTGTTAAAATAAATATTCTTGCCATTGGCTTCTGTAATCCAGACTATCTGTGGCATAGATTCGGCGAGCAAGCGGAATTCCCGCTCTCTTTCAATGATTGACTGTTCGGCCAGTTTGCGACTGGTGATATCCGAAATAAATCCCTCAAGATACAGCAGTTCGTTATTTTCATTAAAGACTCCCTGGCCTTGTTCCCAAACCCAACGGATTTCTCTGTCAGCATTGATAATCGGATATTCATGCCTGAATACTTGCTTTTCGGAAAGTGCTTGCTGCCACTTTTGCCAGAGCAAATCACGGTAATCGGGATGTATAATTTCATTAAACGCGATTTTCCTGTTCTGCAGAAAATCTATGGGCGGGTACCCGGTTATAGCATTGCATCCGTCGCTAATGAAAAACATAGTCCATTGTTCATCATTGGCACAGCGGTATGCAAATCCGGGCAGGTTCGAAATAAGTGTTGTTTGCTGGCGCTGTAATTCGTTCAGGGCCAGTTCAGCTTGCTTACGCTCGCTGATGTCGCGTGTGCTTGTTCGGAATCCCAGTGAATTGCCGTTGGAATCTAAGATCGGCCTCCACGAAACTGAAGCCCAGAACCAGCTGCCATCTTTGCGTTTTATGCGAATTTCATAATTATCGCCTGTATCACCGAACACAGCATTTTCAAATTTTTTCCTAACGGTTTCAATATCTTCTTCCAGGAACAACATAGGCAATATGCGTTCAGCTTCCATGTATTCCTGTGGGGTATAGCCGGTAAGCCGCTCGGAGTATGAATTTGTCCAGATCAGCCTGCCCTGGGTATTGAACCAACCTTCCCAGCTGGCTGCATAATTAGCAATGGCTTTAAATTTCTCTTCGCTCTCGCGTAATGCTTTTTCTGATTGTATCCGTTCCGACACATCGCGGATTACCCCTTCGTGAAAAATGGTATTACCGTTTTCATCCAAAGTATACCATCCATGGTCTTCAGCCCATAGTTCAGTACCATCTTTTTTCTTCAACTGGAAAATTCCCAGTTCACGAAACGTTCATCCATCACAAGGGTATCCCTGTCAGTGGGAGTCAGGTATAAATCCTGGCGGATATCAATGGCTATCATTTCTTCCCGGCTGTTGTAGCCAAACATTTTAACCATGGCCGGGTTCACCTCAACAAATTTGCCATCATGTGTGCTTTTATACACTCCATCCGGCATTTTTTCAATCAGGTTACGATACATGGCTTCACTTTCAACCAACGCTATTTCGGCCAGTTTGCGTTTGGTGATATCAACATACGATGCCAGGAAATGGTTAACGGAACCATCGTTGTTCCGCTCGCATTCAACGGTTAACGTAACATATAAAACTTCCCCGTTTTTGCGTTTGAATCGCTTATCAAGCTCATAGCTATCGATTTTGCCGTCAATAACCTGCTGAAACAAATCCAGGTTTGCATCCAAATCGCCGGGATGCGAAACATCAGCCCAGGTAAGCCCGAGCAATTCTTCACGGGTAAATCCCAACATCTGGCATAAACGCTGATTTACTTCAATCCATTTTTTTTCTGCGGTGGATACACTCATTCCTACAGCACCAGCTTCGAAATAATGCTTGAACTCCTGGCGGCTTTTGCGCAGTTCTGTTTCCAGCAGCTTTTGTGCGGTAATATCCTGAATACTCCCGAATACTATCCTTTTTTCTTTATCGTAAGTAGCGATTGAATGTATGTCCCTGATTTCGCCGGTATCGGCCTTCCTGATTTTGAACTCAATATCATACGGGATACCCTCTTCGACAAGTTTTTTGAGCGCCTCATCCAACTCAGAGCGATATTCGGGCAAAGGAAACTGCTTTATGCTCTCATATCCTAACTGATCGATTTCCATACCATAGAGTTTGGCTGCACCTGCGGAAGTAACAGCCATAAGTGTATCGAGATGCAATTCCCAGTTGCCTGATAATGAAGCCAGTTCGGCCCTTTGCAAGCGAGCTTCACTGTTAAGTAATTTTTCCTGATCTTGCTTTTGCCGGGAATTGTCGCGCGCTACCAGAATTATGCTTTCCGCTTTACCCGCTTCATCGGGCAGCACTTCAGCATTAAACTCCATAAGCAAACGGGATGAATCTTTCCTGATTACCAGGTAGTCAGAAGGGCCTGTATAATTTCCCTGCATCATTTCCGTAATCAGGGTCACCGCCTTTTGGTGGTAACCGGCATCCAGGAACCCGAGGAAATTGCGCCCGAGTATTTCTTCAGAATTATGGTATCCGAGAAATCCCAATACTTTATCAGTTACATAAAGGATTATCCCGTCCAGCGAAGTTATGACCACTGCATCGGGAAATGCATTCAGAATTTTTTTCCATTTTTCATCACGGTCCCGCAATCCGGCTTCCTTCTGCCCGGGGTTTAACATATCTGCCTGCCCATCCATTGCAGCCCTGCTATTCTTTTTTAAGCTTACAAGTTCGCTGCCTTGCCTGGCAAGTTCAGCTTTCAGGAGTTTTATCTCTCTCAGCAGTTCACGCTTCTCCTCATCTACCGGTGTCATTTTCCTGTTTTTCATTCAGTACACAATTAATTCTGATATTTTCTTTACTCGAAACTCATCTGTTTAAATTCGTGGAGCTTCAAATTCTTACTCTGACCATGAAAACCGTTTTGTTTCCGATTATTCTTTTTTCGTGGGTAAGGTAAAATAGAAGGTTGCGCCTTCTCCTGATTTTCCCTCGGCCCATATTTTTCCTTTATGCCGTTGTATGATGCGATGAACTGTAGCAAGTCCCACCCCGGTACCTTCAAATTCTTTGGGCGAATGCAAGCGTTGGAAAACCCCGAACAATTTTGCCTTATGTTCCATATTAAATCCGGCGCCATTATCCGATACTATGTACATGGTATAATTATCGTCATTTGTTGCAGACACATCTATTCGCCTGTATTGTTTTTTGGAAGTATATTTAACGGCATTACCGATAATGTTAATCCAAACCTGCCTGATGAGCGAGGGATCGCCTGATGTGGGTGGAATCGGATTTAACCTGAAATCGATGGCATGCTTTTCAGCATCAGGAACCAGTTCGTCGTATACCGAGGCTGCCATAGCCTGCATATCGATGTCCAACATTTGAATATCCTGCCGCCCCAATCTCGAAAATGCCAGTAAATCATCGATAAGCGTACCCATCTTATTCGCATTTTTAATAATAACATGAAGCAAACGCTGTGCTTCAGCATCCATAACCGGGGCATAATCTTCGAGCAGGATATTGGCGAATCCATCAATCGACCGGAGTGGTGAACGAAGGTCGTGCGATACCGTATAGCTGAACGATTCGAGTTCTTTATTCGCTTCTTCGAGTTCGGCAGTCCGCTCAGCAACCCGCTGTTCAAGCTCCTGGTTAAGTTTATAAATTTCTTCTTTAGCCAGTTTGCTTTCCGTAATATCTCTGAGTATTACCTGGCCGGCAGGTCTTTCATTGTAGGTAGTATAAATGGCTACCACTTCGGCATCGAAAAGGCTACCATCAACCCGCATGAGTTTTTCCTCCCTGGGTTGTATTGTTTTTCCATGTAACAGGATTTTCACCCATTCATTTACCGCTGGCCGTGATTGCGCGCTGAACACCGACAGGAAAGGCAAGCCTGTCAGCTCGAACGGCTCCGAAGCTCCCATCATTTTCATCCCGGAGGTGTTCACATACACAAGCTGCCCATCCTGAAATACGACAATACCGTAGGGGGATGATTCAGCCAGTTTGCGATAGCGTTTTTCACTTTCGAACCTGGCTTTTTCTAAAAATTTTCGCTCTGAAATATTTCTGAATGTCCCCATCATGTATTGCTTACCTTTCATGTTTATCACGGAAGCAAGTATTTCGACAGGAATCAAAGTGCCGTTGGATCGCATCACATGGCCTTCTATCGGAACTGTTGTTCCTGAAGTTAAAGATTCTATTTTTTGCTGCAAAAAAGCCTGTCTCGAAGACTCTTCATTCTTATGAGCATGGAGTCGTGTCTGATGCATGCCAATGATTTTTTCGACAGGCATCTGCATTAACTGCGATGCAGCCAGGTTGGCATCAACAATAATTCCGCTCTCGAGGTCGGCAACAAAGATGGCATCGGCAGCATTTTCGAAGAAATTACGAAACTGCGATTCGGTTTGGCGCAACAAATCTTCAGCTTTGATCTGCTCCGTTATCAACCGGGATTGCTGCAGGTTCTGATATGCCGTAATGGAAAGCTTGTTGGCCAGCTTAAACAATAAATGTGCAATTTTGGTAAATCTTTCTTTCGACATGGATGGCACTTCGTTGAATGCGGATATAAATTCGCCTCTGTCGGCACCAATTTCATCGGCATAGGCAAGCATTTTATTTATATCCTGTGCTTCATTTCGCACCTGGCCTACCAGCCAACTGGCTATATGTTTATTTTCGACTATGATACTTGCACCGGCGTCCCACAACCCTCCACTCAGGCAAGGTTGCACTATGGGTCCAAAAGGATCGGGTGAACCGATTAAGATATCCGATTTCATGCAGTTAGAGCATCCGATATGAGTTTTCCGTACTATATCCTTACACATGCGGGTGAACCTGCTTGGCTTTGTGATCGGGGTACCATCGGGTTGACAAATGAGTGATGCAACTCCGGCTGCTTCGGCAAAGGCATCCTGTATTTCCTGTATTTCGTCGAGATCGAACAGCTCTTCAAAAAGCAGATCCGAACCTTTATCGAACGGACGGCTTAAAGTATTGATGCGTCTTTCGAGCACTTCCTGTAACCGGATACGGTCGGAAATATCGATACAATGCCCTATATTCC
Source organism: uncultured Bacteroidales bacterium (assembly GCA_937965665.1). Lineage (GTDB taxonomy): Bacteria > Bacteroidota > Bacteroidia > Bacteroidales > UBA4417 > UBA4417. The sequence goes on along the minus strand of CALCJE010000025.1, from coordinate 19,956 downwards.
CGATAAAATTGCCCATGCTGTCGTAACGGGGCGAAACAGCATCCTGTATCCACCTGTACTCTCCATAGGCATTTCGCATCCTGTACTCGACAGTATATCGGATATGTTTATCAAATGATTTTTCAGCCAGGTCAATAATTTGTTTCAAATCATCCGGATGTATGCCTTCCATCCAGCCATCGCCTATTTCCTGCTCCAACGTGCGGCCCTTAAAAGTGAGCCAGGGTTTATTCACATAATTACATTTCTGATTCACATCCGATGTCCAGATGAGCGCCTGCCCCGAATCGGTGAGCGTACGAAAATGAGTTTCACTCTCGATAAGCGCGGCTTCAGTAAGTTTTCGTTCGGTAATATCCTGTATGGTCCCTATAAGCAGGAGTATTTTACCTTCTTCATCGAAAGAGGCCTGCCCCAGGCCCATTACCCACCTGGTTACATGATCATTTTGCCTCAGAATACGATACTCTTTTCTGAAAGGCTCCCGCCTGCCAATAACATTAGTTTCAAGATATTGATTCATCATTTCCCGGTCGTCGGGGTGAACGATCTCCAACCACGAACTGATGGTTCGCTCGAAGTTTTTGTCGATACCAAAAATGCTATCCAGAACTTCTGACATCTGCCAGGTTTTTTTCCTGAAATCGGCACGATAGGAACCAATAAAAGCAGCTTGTTGTGTTTCCCTAAAAAAATAATCGCTTTCCGGGAACAAATCGCCAAAATTTGCAGTTCCTTTCTCGAAAGCTGCGATCCGGCATTCATTTTTTTCTTCAAAATTATATCCAATGAGCCAGTAGTCAGATACTGATTCTGTTTCGAAATTAAACCGGACCAGGCAGGTTTGTTTTGTTTCCTCGCTGAACACCATACTCAAAAAGCTTTTGAATGCCTCAATTGAATCTTCAGTGAGAAACGAACTAAAATTCTTATTTACCAAACTCTGGCGCTCTTTACCAAACATTGCCGCTGCAGAATGATTCAGATCCAGGATCTCCCCATCAGGGGTAACAGATAAAAAAATGACAGGCGAAAAATCGTATAAATTTGTCAACGATACGGCTCTGTCCAATGCCCTCTTTAATTCCCTGTTATCGTTTTCCAATTCGGCAATACGGGTTTCGAGCTGGTATAAAAGCTTCGAAGCCTCTTCGGTCGTGGGATTCAAAGTATTGAGCGGGTATCCTGATGAGGTCCCGGTTCCTGAGGTATCAGCATCTGTGGCTAAATTATACGACTTGTTTTTTTTCATCTTGCTCTCATACCATTGTTAGACTGTTATTTACATCGAATGCGCATAAAATCCGGGACTCATTTCCAGGCCGCAACCTGTGTTTATACATTCTCAGTAAGCTGCTGCAAAGAAACGATATTTGCATGGCAGCCCTCATTCCTGTTCAACATTATTTATTCATTCCTGCTTGCATTAGCCTTGTAAATGGTTTTAAATAAAAGGTAAATCCGGGATTTTAAACTGATTAGTGCGACTGCTTAACCGGTAACGAAAAATAAAAAACAGCGCCTTCGCCGGGTTTGCCTTCGGCCCAAACGCGTCCTTTGTGGCTTTGCACCAGCTTTTTAACAATGGCAAGACCTATGCCTGTACCTTTTACATTTTTAGCTCCGGGCAACTTTTTAAAGACATCGAACAGCTTTTCTGAAAATCTCATGTCGAAACCAACCCCGTTATCCTTCACAAAATAAGAATTTTCCTGTTTGCCGCTTTGTCCGCCAATTTCTATGATCCGGCCGGTTTTGGAAGCAGTAAACTTAACCGCATTCCCGATCAGGTTTATCCAAACCTGTTTTATCATCGATGGATCACCTGTTGCAGGCGGCAGTTGGCTTATCCTGAAAGAGATACCTTCTTTTTTACCTGCATCGCCTAACTCATCAATCACCCTTTTCACAATAGCATTCATATCCACGTGTGTAAACTGCAGTTCCTTTTGCCCGAATCGTGAAAACGTGAGTAAATCATCAATCAGGTAGCCCATTTTGTTGGCACCATCAATAATGGCATTCAGCATGCGGATACCTTCAGCATCGAGCACCCCTGAATAATCTTCGAGCAGCAGGCTGGCATACCCGTTCACTGCTCTGAGCGGTGTGCGTATTTCATGCGAAGCTGAGTAACTAAAGCTCTCCAGTTCGTTCATCGCAGCCTGCAGTTTTGCGGTACGCTCCACCACCCGCTTTTCAAGAATTTCATTCAAATTCAAGATCTCAGCCTCCACCTTTTTCCGATCCGTAATTTCCCTGATAAAAGAGAGTGAAATGTCATTCGACATGGCCAGGATACGGTCTTCGAAATACCGGAGCTCGTCATTAATCATCATTTCGTATTCAAAAGTAACCACTTTTTTAGTCTTGATGGCAGTTTCGATTGCTGTCATCGCCGGGCTTGAGACATGAAGGGGCAATACATCCCTTATTGATTTCCCGATAAATGTTTCAGCGGGTGAATACAGCAATTCAGGATCCGGAGCATGGCATGAAAGTATAATTCCATTTCGCTGTACCCGGAACATAATGTCAGGGTTTGCCTCAATAATGGCCCTGTTTTCTTCATAGCTCAGGCGCAATGAATTTTCGGCCTGCTTTAAACCGGTAATATCGTGCATGGTAACAAACACCATGAATGCCTTATTTTCGCCATTTCTGAACTGCGGTTTTGCATTTACCGCCAGCCACCGGTATTCACGATCGACAGGATTAAAAACACCAACATCCATTAGAACATCTTTTCCTGATTCTATGGCCGCGATGGATGGATACTGATCGGGAAGCAAAAGCTTATACTGTTCGTCCACTATTTTCCAGTCAGGGTGGCGGGAATTTCTGTCAAAAAATTGCTCGCGTGTTAACCCGAACATGCTTAATGCTGCCGGGTTAATATCGGTAAACGTGCCATCAGCATGTTGGTAAAAAACCCCTTGCTGCATATTTTCGAATAACAGATGATACTTTTCCTCGCTCAGCCTAATGGTTTCGTGATCTCTTTTGCGTAAGGTGATATCGCTGAAAAATACAGCAAACTTGCCGGCTTCAGGCGAATAAGCATAAATGCTATAAAACTTATTCGTGGCGGCATTGTAATCTTCAAATTCCTCTGCAATACCTGTTGAAACAATACGCCCGTAGTTTATCAACCATTCTTCTTCAATGTCGGGCATTATCTCTCTGACAGTCCGGCCAATTACGAGTTCTGATTTAATGCCAACCACGTTTTCCCAGGCTGGATTCACTTCGAGGAACCTGTAATCGAAAGGCTTGCCGTTTTTGTCAAAAATCATTTCGTGGAGACCGAAGGCAATGGTCATTTTATCAATGAGGCCACGGTATTTGGATTCACTTTCCTCTAGTAGTTTTTTTGCCTGTTCACGTTCAGTGATATCATTTATCTGAAGGAACAGTCGTTTCTGATCATCCATCTCGATGATTACAGCCGAAGCCAGGCAAATAAGCAATTCGCCCGAGCGGGTTCTGACTTCAATCACAGAGCCATTCACAGTCCCTTCAAGCAAGAGTCTTTCGACCAGTTGAGTACGCTGGGTATAATGGTTATAAATGCCTAATTCTTTTGCTGAATTTCCAATCACTTCGTTTATTTCCCACCCCATCCTTTCGAGGAATTGCCGGTTTGCATCAACAATAATTCCTTCATCGAGGGTCGAAATAAGCACCATACTGAGATTTGAGTTGAAGGCTTTGCGGAATTTTTCTTCAGACTCACGCAAAGCATCGGCCACCCGCCTCCGTTCAGTGATATCGCGCATGGTGTGAACCACCGCAAACAATTCTCCTTTACCGTTGAACAAGGGATCAACTGTCAGATCGTACCATTTCCCATCAAAACTCATTTCTGTACTTTCGCGATGACAGCTTATTTTCGTTTGTGTCATCGGGCAGGTTTGCAGCGGCCCATCACTGTTGTGAAATACCTGCCAGCATGATTTCCCGATCAGGTTTACATTCGGGAATAGTGCTTTCAATCCCCTGTTTACCTCCAAAATGCAGTAATTTGTATCCACCAGGCAAATAGCGTCGTTCAGGCCATCAAATATTTTCTGCCATTGTTCGGCCATATGCGCATGCTCCAGCCTGGCATTTTTTTGATCATTGATATCCTCAATCAATGCAACCAGGCAAATAAGCTCCCCTTTTTCATTAAAATTTGCACTTGCAGTGAGAGAACCCCAGAACTCTCTTTTATCTTTACATATGTATCGCTTTTCTGTTTTGTAAAAAGGAATCTCACCTTGCTTAAGTTTGTTGATATTTTCGGTATCAGTTAAAAAATCATCGGGATGTGAAATCTCAGAAAGGGTGAGCTGATGAAATTCCTCTTGAGCGTAGCCCAGCATATTACAAAAGGTCCTGTTAACGCTTATAAACCTGTTTCCTGAATCCAATATTACCATTCCCAGCGGACTTTCATCATATAATTGCCTGAAAACCGATTCATGGATATGGTTATAATTCATGGCAGAATTTCCGAACAATGGTGCACCTGCAGCACTCTTGTTTTTTTTAGTTTTCATGACAATATTATTTTCAGAAAAAGATTTGAAGGAAGAGAAAACGATTTAAGCGGGATTCACAAAGATGCCAGAATGATTTAATTCCATTTATATCCTGGCTTCTTCTCGTAATGATCTGCATAATATTCATCAGGATGCAAGTTAACATAAAGTTGCGGTTAATTGGCAACACGACAGCTAATATAGGAAAAAGGAATCACTTCAGGATTACTGGAAGAATTAAAATAAGAGTCAGAAACCAAACATTTCCGTCCTGATGCCAAAGTATGGGTGGAGGTCAATATATTACGGGAAATATAATTCACCAAACTCTGAAAAAACACATCTTTGCTAAATATATTTCCAGGCTTGTGCTTGCTGGGAATAATTTTTATCTGGGGTAATAATTTTTACTAAAGCCAGCATCTATAATTACACAAAAACTTGTTTATCTGCAATTTAACAAATTATTTTATTGCCGGCTCATATAAATCAGCCCGTTTAATTCATGCTTCCCAAAACAATTTAAACCGATTTGTAGACACAAACAACCAGTAAATAGCAGAAGTACTTCCGCTGCGGGCAAATTTTTATATAGATCAGCCAGTTTACTCCAAAAATTCACAATTAACAAAATGTGCTCATAATTTTCATTTACTGTTTCCGAAACGTGTTAAAACATTTTACACTTCTATTACATTTTTAAGTTATAGTTACTAATTCAATGAATCACAGTCGTAATTTCAACCATTCAAAAAAAATCTGTTGCAGCTACTTGCGAACGTTGGTAATTTGAAAAAAAAAAGTACTTTTATAGGTTTAATAAATGAGCTAAAGAGCATCGCAACCGTTAGCAATCAGCCTCCGTTGGGAGCCAAATCTTTAGATAAAAAACATCGTAAGACAACAGAAAATTGAACCGCGGAATACTGTAGAAATCTACCTGAAATGAAAACGGAAAACAGAGTAATACTCCTGGTTGAGGACAATGCCAGTGATGTAGAGTTGACAAAACGAGCATTGTTGAAAGAAAACATAACGAATGAAGTTGTGGTTGCCGAAGATGGACAGGAAGCCCTAAACTACATGTTTGGCGAAGGCGAATACCATGGACGCAAAGTTCACCAGCTCCCCGCACTGGTACTCCTGGATATCAACCTCCCGATTATTGACGGTATAGAAGTACTGAGACGTATCAGGCAGGATCCCCGCACACACCGGCAACTGGTTGTAATACTCACTTCGTCAAAAGAAGAACAGGACATACTGAAAAGTTATGATCTGGGCGTTAACAGCTATATCCGCAAACCGGTTGATTTTAACCAGTTTTCGGAAGCTATCCGCTGCCTGGGCATGTACTGGCTGGTAATCAATGAACCTCCACCTTCAAGATAGAATGATATGGAAAAACCTTTACGTATACTTATTGTTGAAGATAATACAAGTGATGTTGAAATTGTAAAAAGGCTCCTGAATAAAGGAGGTTTTCATTTCATAGATAAGGTGATTGAGTCGAAAGAAGAATTTATTTCGGCCATGACCGATTTTGAGCCCGAACTCATTCTATGCGATTATTCAATGCCACGATTCGATGGAATGAGAGCGCTGCTTATCCGCAAGGAAATGGCACCATTTACCCCTTTTTTACTGGTTACAGGTTCTGTAAACGAAGAAGTAGCCGTGGAATGCATGAAAGCCGGGGCTGATGATTACGTTTTAAAACAAAACCTGATCAGGCTGGTACCGGCCGTAAGGGCAGCACTCGAGAAACAACAAACCATACGAATGCGGCAGGAAGCCGAAGCTGCCCTGCGTATCAGCGAAGAACGTTTTAAGCAAATTGCCGAAGCTGCCGGTGAGTTTATCTGGGAAGTGGATGCTACCGGATTATACACCTATGTAAATAAAATCAGCGAAGGTATATTGGGCTATTCGTCGAACGAGATTGTTGGCAAAAAGCATTTTTACGACTTTTTTGTACCCGAACTGGCCGAGACACTAAGAACGGCAGCCTTTCAGGCATTTGCTGAAAAAGCAAGCTTTAAGCGCTTCGAAAATGCCAATACGCATAAAGATGGTCATATAGTAATTCTTTCAACCACAGGGATGCCTGTGTTGGACGCCGAAGGAAACCTGCTCGGGTACCGCGGTGTAGATACTGATATTACTGAACAGAAAAAAGCCGAACTGGCCCTGCGCGAAAGCGAAGAACGTTTCCGGAACCTTTACTCCAATATGGCTGAAGGTGTATGCCTTCAAAAACTGGTTTTCGATCACCATGGAAAAGTCGTGGACTACGAAATCATTGGAGTAAACCAGCAGTACGAAAAAATACTCGGAATTAAAAAAGATGATGTGGTAGGCAAACTGGCTTCAGAAGTCTATAACCTCAGCCCCCCTCCCTATCTTCATGAATATGCTGCTGTGGTGAATTCAGGGACCCCGTTTTCGTTCGAGAGCTTTTATAAGCCCATGAATAAGCATTTCTCCATTTCCGTATCACCCTGGGACAAGGATGGGTTTGCTACCATTTTTGCGGATATCACGAATCGGGTTATGGCTGAAGAAGAGCTCAGGCAGGAACGTATGATGCTCCGCACTATGATTGATCATATACCTGACAGTATATATGTTAAAGATGCAAAGGGTCGTAAAATCATAGCCAATCCTGCCGACCTCAGAATCATGCAGTTACCCACAGAAGCTGAAGCCATTGGCAAAACCGATATCGACTTGTTCCCCGGCGAAACAGGACAAGCATGGTATAATATAGATATGGAAGTACTTACAACAGGGCAACCCATACTGAATCACGAAGAGTATTATGATGATGAAAATGGGAATAAACGCTGGCAGATGACTTCCAAAATACCGCTCAAGGACGAGGCCGACAATATCATCGGGCTGGTTGGTATTGGCCACGACATCACAAACCAGCGCCATGCCGAAGAAGAAATCAGGCAGAAAGTAAAGGAACTGGCGCTTTCGAACGATGAACTCACCAGGTTCAACCGGTTGGCTATCGGACGCGAGATGCGCATGATCGAACTCAAACAGCATTGCAACCGGCTTGCAACACAACTCGGATTGGCCGAACCCTATAACCTCGATTTCCTGAAACAGGATGTAAACCAGAAGCATAACGATAAAACTCCTTCCATTCCAATTAAAAAAAACAATTTGAAAAGCGATTCAGAATCAGACTGACAGTCACCTGATACTGCTGGCTTCACCCGGTTAACTGACAACCATTTCCATCTGAACTTTCGACACAGCTAAAAAAAGCCCGTTCTTTCACATCTGTTAAAAACCGGGTAGCCAATTTTGTAAACACAGCTACCTGTAGCGCTAATTGCTACATAAGTAATATTGAATCGGCTACAGTTAAATACAATGAACATCTATAGTACATTTATTTTACAACTGATATTTTTGTGGGAGTAAAAACAATATATTTTCATGGACAAGGACACAAATGCACAAACCATTGAACAGCTTCAGCTCGAAAATGGAGAACTGCGTTTGCAACTTGCTGTTTCGCAGGCAGCTCTGAATGCCATCAGGAATATTCACCAAGACACACTTTCCGGTCTGGGTGTTAATATTAACAACATCATATCCATATCGCTGAGCGAAACTTCGGCCCAGACCTTCCTTGAAAAAATGAAAGAAGGGGCCCTGATTATCGCCCCCAATGGCAAAATTGTGTATTGCAACGCTCATTTTGGCGGTCTCATGAATTTACCGGTCGAAAAAATTATCGGGGCCAGGCTCGAAGATTTTGTTCTGCCTGCCCAAAAACATAATTTTAGCAGTCTCTTCAGAAATCATCAGCTGGAACCGGGTATCATACATGCACTTTTTCAACCCTCCAAAAATTGCCAGCCTATACCATTAAGCCTTTCATTCAGCCATCTGTCGGGTAAAGAAAGTGAAGGTGAAATCGGGGTAATTGCCACTGATATTTCGGAATATAAAGCCATTGAAGCTGAATTACGCGAAGCTCATAACACCCTCGAAAAGAGGGTAGCCGAGCGTACCGAGAACCTGGCAAAAGCAAACCAGGAATTGTCGAAAGCACGCATTGCAACCCTGAGCATGATGGCCGATAACATGGATGTGATGAATGAGCTTGAAATTACCAACGCAAAACTGCTCACCGAAATAGGCGAACGTACAAAATCAGAAATAAAACTGGAAGAAGCCAATGAGCAACTCCGGGCACTCACATCGCGAATAGTAACTGTGCGTGAAGAAGAGCGGACATCCCTCTCGCGCGAAATTCACGACGAACTGGGTTCGGCACTTACCGGAGTTAAAATGGGGCTTATGCACATTAAGCGCAGTTTGCCCGAAGACGACTCAAGCAAAGAATCCACTCAAATAAAGGAGCTCCTGGTCTCCATGACCAATATTGTTGACGGCACCATCCGGATGGTTCGCAAAATTATAACAGATTTGCGCCCGGAAATACTCGATGAGGTTGGTCTTTCGGAAGCATTGCAATGGTATGCCGGCGAATTCGAGAAAAGAACCGGTATTTCGATACAGTTTACGGTTTTCCCCCGAAAATTTACCCTCGATAAAAAACAAACCACTGAACTTTTCCGTATCTTTCAGGAAATATTAGCCAACGTTGCAAAACATTCAAGAGCTACCAAGGTTATTGTTTTCCTGAAAAAAGAGCAAAAACTTGTTACTCTGAGGGTTAAAGACGATGGCATCGGGATAAAAGAATCGGATATGGCCAACAAAAATTCATTTGGCTTAATCGGGATCAGGGAACGGGCAAGCCTGATGGGGGGCCACATGAATATAAAAGGAGTTGAAGGCAATGGCACTACCATAAGCATTGAAGTACCATTGGATGAAAGGGCAAAATAATAAGGTCATTTTCCACTGTTTGAAATTGGCCTTAAAAACCTGTACCTGCATTCATTTAACCAGTGCATTGAAAATACAACGATAATCAAACTGTGAATTAAATATAAAAAAAGCAAATATGATCAATATACTCATTGTTGATGATCATGCCATAGTCCGCGAAGGGCTTAACCGCATTATTGCCGCCGAAAAGGATATGAAAGTAGCAGGAATGGCTAAGGATGGTAATGAAGTAATACGGGTAATGCTCGAATCGGACATAGATGTTGTGGTTCTCGATATTTCAATGCCCGGCAAAAGCGGCCTCGACCTGATTAAAGACCTGAAACAGGTACAGCCCATGGTTAAAATACTGATGTTGAGCATGTACCCCGAAGAACGTTTCGCCATGCGCTCCATAAAAGCAGGTGCATCGGGATACCTGACCAAGGAAATGGCACCTGAAGAAATTGTGAATGCCATCCGAACCATATATTCGGGCCGTAAATACATTACGCCGGCATTGGCTGATATTATTGCCGAGGAACTTCAGAATCCTTCCGAAAAAGTTCCGCACGAACTGCTTTCGGATCGTGAATTCGAGGTTTTATGTATGTTAGCCATCGGGAAACCCGTTGTTGAAATTGCTGCATCACTCTCGTTGAGCGAAAGTACTGTGAGTACTTACAGGATGCGCATTCTGCAGAAAATGGGGCTCAAAACAAACTCCGACCTCATCCATTATGGTATTGAACATGGGCTTGTAGAATAACCTACCTGGCAATTATTCAGCCAGTTTCATCCATTCAATCCGGCTTTAATAATTGCCCGATTGCGAATGGTGTTGTGCTGTTCGCTATCCAGGCCCGAATGTGCAATAAAATGTATAGTCAATAGTTATTCAGCCTGTTACCTTCAGCGGCCTTACCCGTGCCGATGTAAAACTGGTAACTCATCAAAAACGCTACGGCTGCTACCATTCTGTATCTTTGTAGGCCTTTCAACTACATTATTTAAAGGAAAAATATTACATAAAAAGGGTGTCTTCCTCTATAGCCGGAACTTTTTGGTCTGGCTATTTTTGTACTATCAAATTTTGAATGTTAATACAATTATTAGAAACATTTTACCCATCTGCCGGTTGAAACTATACTCAAATGAAGATCCGTAATACTGAAAGTCTGCTAAAATTCTGTGACCAAACTTCAGGGTTAAACCTGTCGGCTTTTGATTCACCGAAATTATCCGGAGCAAAAAATACGGTAACAACATCGGGAACTCCCATTTTTAAGTTTCCGAAAAACAGTAAAGCTCACGGCGCCAAATTGAGCCCGCCAATGAAAGGCTCCGAAAAAGAACAGGGGCAAGATACTTCGATGCAGGCAAATACCATTCAATTGTATGACAATTTTAACGCTATGCCACCACTAAAAGGAAATAAAAAGAAAGTTTCACCCAGGATCAGAACCATGCGGTCAGAACATATTTACAAGGAACTGGATATCCCCTCATTCGAAGGACGACCCTGGGACGAGGAACTATATATAACCCGCATCGCCACGCTTAGCATGATGGAAGATGCAGTGGAAGCAAAAATATCTCTCGAAAATACCAACAAAAAATTACTCGAAGAAATTGCGGAGCGTACCCGATCAGAAAAAATAACGCAGGTGCTTTATGCTATATCAAATGCAGCCCAAACAGCCATTGATGTAGAAGAACTTATCGGAATTATCAGGCAGGAACTCGGCACCCTGATTGATACGACTAATTTTTACGTAGCTTTTTACAACGCAGAAACGGGTTTGCTTTCGGCTTCAAGCGCAAGCGATGAGAGAGATTTTTTAGAAACCTGGCCGGCAGAAAAATCGCTGACCGGGATTGTAATACGCGAAAACAAATCGAAGCTTTTCACCGGCAACGATATTCTCGAAATGAACCGCGAAGGCATTATCGATATTATCGGCAGTCTGCCCCAGGTTTGGATGGGTGTTCCGTTACAGGTGGATGGGATTGCAGGTGGTGCATTCGTAATACAGAATTACTATGATGTAAATGCTTACACCGCGAGAGACCTGGATATGCTTGAATTCATTTCGAACCAGATCAGCATTTCCATACAACGGAAAAAGACGGTACAGCACCTGCAGGCCGCCCTTTTGAAAGCCGAAGAAAATGATCGGCTCAAAACAGCATTCCTGCACAACATCTCGCACGAGATTCGTACTCCCATGAACGCAATTGTCGGTTTCTCAGGATTTTTGAACGATCCCGACCTGAAAGCAGGCGAAATGCAGGAGTACACCGAAATAATCTGCAATGCCACGCATCAATTGCTATCTATCATCGAAGATATCATCAATATATCGACGCTTGAGGCCGGGCAGGAAATACTCATACAGAAAGAAACAAATGTAAATGCATTGCTCAACGCCCTGAACAAACAATTCCAGGCAAAAATAATTCAGTCAGAAGTTGAGCTGCATATTAACAGTTCATTACCCAACCAGGCAGCACTGATTACCACCGACGAAACCAAACTGCTGCAAATTATGACCAACCTGCTGAATAATGCCTGCAAGTTCACCAGGAAAGGTAAAGTGACAATGGAGGTTGAGGTTAAAAACAATTACCTTGAGTTTCGCGTGCAGGATACAGGCATTGGCATAGATAAAAGTATGCACCAGGCCATTTTTGAACGCTTCAGGCAGGCGGATGGTAATATTGCCCGCGAATTTGGCGGCACAGGGCTGGGTTTATCCATTTCGAAAGCATACGTTGAATTGCTGGGAGGAAAAATATGGGTAAACTCGGAACCAGGTATGGGTTCTACCTTCTGTTTTACTATTCCATATTTGCCTGTAAATACCGAAATGGAATTGCACAAGCAAACAACAGAAGTCGAAATGATTGCGCCCGATCAACAAAAGACCATCCTGATTGCCGAAGACGAAAAATTCAACTACATGCTGATCAGCGAAATGTTTAAAGGCATGAATGCCAAACTCATTTGGGCCAAAAACGGGTGGGAAGTACTGCAAGTCTGTCATACCGGCGAAAAAATTGACCTGGTACTCATGGATATGAAAATGCCTGTTATGGATGGTTTCGAAGCCACCCAGATGCTCAGGGGATTTTACCCGTAAATTCCGATTGTTGCCCAAACAGCCTACGCCAGCGAAAAGGAAAAGCAACGCATACTAGAATGCGGATGCAACGAAATGATAACCAAACCTTTTGATGTGAACCAGTTCAAGTCAATCGTCAACAAATACTTGTCGTTCAACAACAACCACAAGCTTATGTAAAAGGCTGAATAACCCATCAGTTTATTAACTAAGCCTCGCAGCTTTAAAAAATTCAACTCAGATTTACTCAGAAAATTTCTCGTAACACTATGAATTTCCCATTAGTAGCAGTCATCATCGCAGTTTTAGTGGCAATTGCTTTCGGAGGCAAACTATACGCGAAGTTTATTAAAAGGTGACATTAACACCCTGAGATAAAAGAGCAAACATTACTCCGGTTTGCCAAATATATTTTCCCGGCTTTTTAAAACAGGGATTTTGAATCATTTTTAAACATCACGTCATCTTAAATATCGATTATATTCATTCAATACTCGTCAAAAAAACGGTTGCATTTAAAACACCGATGATCCCGGGTATCTTAACCGCCTGGTTACCCATTTTACAGATTTACAAAAGTATTGTGGATAAGATGTAATATATTTGCCTAAAAGAGGATTTTTCCTGGAATAAAAAACTCAAAAAAAACCGGCAAATATGAAAAAAACGCTTCTTCTGGCATTCCTTTTTCCAGTCCAGCTGAGCCTGGTGGCACAACAAAATTTCTTTCCGCCCAAAACGCCTGTGCACGCGGTAACCGACACCATGCACGGTGTACTCATTACAGATGAATACCGCTGGCTCGAAAATAAAAACGATCCGGCTACCATTTCCTGGACCCGTGCCCAGCACGATTACGGCAACGCTTACCTGGAAGCCACGCAGAAAAAACATGCAGGGCTGCGCGAGGGTATAGCCGCTTATATCGACCGTGATTATGAAAGCCCGCTTGAGAAACAAGGTAAACGTGTTTTCCAGACCATTAAAAGAAAAGGCGAAAAACAGTCGAAAATATACACCTTGCTCGATGGTAAAAAAATCATGATCTGGGATCCGGTACAACTCGATACTACCGGGAATACATCTACTTCGGGCATTGCGTACACCTACGATGGCGAACGTGCAGCCATCAGCGTACAGAAAAGCGGCGCCGAAATAACCACCACCTATATTATTGATACCCGCACCGGGAAAATCCTTCACCCTCCGCTCGAAAATACATTTGGTTTCCAATGGACCAAAGATCAGCAACATGCATATATCACTATCAGGAGCAAAGAGGACATAGCCAAACAGCTACCGCTCAAAACATACCTCATAAAAATAGGTGACCCGCTTGAAAAAGCAACCCTGGCAGGAACCACCACAGATGCTCAAAACAGTTTCTATATTTATGATAACCGCTACAGCGATGTCAGTTTCTCCGGCGAATCCGACTTTTATTCAAACAACTGCTACATGCGGAAAACCGGTTCATCTGAAAAAGGTCAGCTGATTTATGAAAGCAAAAAATCAGCAGCATACCCTGAAGCAATCGGGGATAAACTTTACATTTTTACCAACGACAATGCCCCAAATTACCGTTTGCTGGTTGCAGATAAAAAAAATCCTGAATACAAAAACTGGAAACAACTGGTTCCCGAAGGAAAAACGGTGTTGCAAACCTACGTGGTTACGAAGAAAAACATCATCATACAGGATAAGATCGATATCCAAAGCCGCCTGACGCTTTACGATTTGAACGGGAAACGCATTAAACAAATTGAGCTGCCCGAAACCGGGAATGTCGGTAGTTTGAGCTATGACCGCGAAGAAGATTCGGTTTATATTTCGCTCAATACTTTTACTTCCGAAACCAAAATATTTATCGCCTCGCCCGCCAACTTCAAATGGCGGCTTTACTACCAGCGACAGTTGAGTGTAGATATGAGCAACATTGTTGGCGAAATTAAATTTTATAACTCAAAGGATAACACACGGGTACCGGTATTTGTTATCCATCGCAAGGACATGAAACCGGATGGCAATAATCCTGTGCTGCTTACAGCCTACGGCGGGTTTAATGCCGGAATACAGCCCTATTACTATGGTTTTTATTCCACGTTCCTGAATGCCGGTGGTATAGTGGTTGAAGCCGGTATACGCGGCGGCGACGAGTATGGCGAAAAATGGCACCAGGATGGCATGCTGGCCAACAAGCAAAATTGTTTCGACGATTTTAACAGTTGTGCCGAATGGCTGATCAGGGAAAAATATACCAATCCATCGAAAATTGTAGCCGAGGGTGGCAGCAATGGCGGTCTACTGATGGGTGCGGTAGCCACACAACGCCCCGACCTTTACAAAGCCATAGTCTGCATGGTTCCATTGCTCGATATGCTGCGTTATGAAAAATTCCTGATTGCCCGCTATTGGATACCAGAATATGGCAGCGCCGAAAACGAAGCTGATTTTCGCTGGCTGTTGCAATATTCACCCTATCAGAATATCCGTAAAGGGGTAAATGTGCCTTCCATGCTGGTAACCGCAGGCGAAAACGACAGCCGCGTTGACCCGATGAATGCCAAGAAATTTGTGGCCGCCCTGCAGAATAATCCCGGGCAGGTTAACCCTGTAATTCTGCACATGGACTACAACAGCGGGCATGGCAGCGGGCAGGCCACTTCGCAGCGTATAGATAACTGGGTTTATATCTTCGAGTTTATTATGAACCAGCTCGGAATGTAATAACCAAGCCCGACAAACTGGTGCATCAAGCATTCAGATAGCTTTTAATGTTGAAAATAGAATAGCTCGATTATAGCAATTATCAAAATAAAAGTCCGGGAACAACGGTTTAACCTGTTGATTCCCGGACTTTTAAATTTCAACTGTTCTCCTGAAAATGTGAGCAGATTGAGATTTTTTATTTTGTTTTGAATGTGCTTACCGGAGGAGCTTTCTTAATAGCTTTGGTCTTGGCACTTAATTGCTTTATAAAGAAAAAATTAACCTGTTTACCATCTTCCGAAAGTAAGGTTGCCGACATACCGTCAACAATTTCGGAATGCAGAATAGCCGGGTTATTCGGATCACTATATTTCGGGCTGAGTTTCATCCCCATTTTTTTAACTGTTCCATCTTCAAGTATCACACCATCAACAGCAATCAGCTGGTTGTCTTTTACCTGTACCCTGGCCATGTAACAATCAGCACTTGAACCATCATGGATCGTAACCACAACATCGTGCTTACCATCAGGAATTAAAGTTGCACCCCTGTCGGAAAAAAGATGATAATAATCGAGGTAACAATTTTGAGCTTGTAATGTAAAAGCACTTCCAATAACCAAGATGGATGTGACCAGCAGGAGTTGTACAATTTTTTTCATAAATATTATGTTTACAGGATTAATTTAATACCGGAACAAAGCTGCACCGGCGACAATGTACAAATTTAAACAAATCTACAAAAATGCTCCTAAACCAGCTAAAATTTCAGTTTATTTTTTTGCAACACTTCTTAACGCTGACACACTTTTATCCGCAAAACACATTCATGAATTTAAAACCAGCAAATTATGCATAGAGTTTATTCCTCTGCTCCCTGAGTTTTTCATCACTGATGTAATCGTCATAATCCATCAGCTTGTCAATCATGCCATTAGGACCAATTTCGATAATGCGGTTACAAACTGTCTGTATAAACTCATGATCGTGCGACGACATGAGGATGTTGCCTTTAAATTTAATCAGCGTATTGTTAAAAGCTTGTATCGACTCAAGGTCGAGGTGGTTGGTCGGAGTGTCGAGCAGCATTACATTGGCATTGCGGATCATCATACGGGCAATCATACAGCGTACCTTCTCCCCTCCCGACAACACGTTGGTTTTTTTAAAAATCTCTTCGCCGGAGAAAAGCATCTTGCCTAGGAAACCCCTGAGGTAGGCTTCGTGGGTGTCGTTCGAATATTGGCCAAGCCAGTCGATCAGGGTCATATCTTTCTGAAATAATTCATCGTATTCGAGCGGCAGATATGCTTTCAGAATAGTTTGCCCCCACTCAAATGTTCCACTATCGGCCGTATCGTGGCCTTTCAGGATTTCGAAGAGTGCGGTCATAGCCCGGGTATCGCGCGACAGGAAAACGACTTTATCGTCTTTCTGCAAGGTGAAGTTCAGGTTTTTAAACAGCAGTTTGCCGTTCAGACTTTTTGTTAAGTTCTTCACTTCGAGAATATTATTACCCGGTTCGCGTTCGGGCGTAAAAATGATGCCCGGGTATTTACGGGTCGAAGGTTTAATCTCCTCGATATTCAGTTTCTCGATCATTTTCTTGCGGCTGGTGGTTTGCTTCGATTTTGAAGCATTGGCACTGAAACGGGCAATAAATTCGAGCAATTCCTTTTTGCGGTCTTCTGCTTTTTTGTTCTGAGCCATCTGCTGGCGGAGTGCCAGTTGGCTCGACTCGTACCAGAAGGTGTAATTTCCTGCAAACTGCTGCACACGGTTAAAATCGATATCCACAATATGGGTGCAGATTGAATCGAGGAAGTGCCTGTCGTGCGATACCACGAGCACTGTATTTTCGAAATTGGAGAGGTAGCCTTCGAGCCAGTTTACAGTTTCAAGGTCGAGGTCGTTGGTAGGCTCATCGAGCAGCAGGTTGTCGGGTTTGCCAAAAAGGGCCTGCGCCAGCAGTACTTTTACTTTTTCCTTACCGCTGAGTTCGCTCATCAATGTGTGGTGAAATTCTTCCTTAATCCCCAGCCCGCTTAACAGATTGGCGGCATCGCTTTCGGCATTCCAGCCATCCATTTCGGCAAACTTTTCTTCCAGTTCCGAAGCCCTGTGTCCATCCTCCTCGGTGAAATCGGTTTTGGAATACAGTGCATCTTTTTCGTTCATTACAGCCCATAATTTGGTATGACCCATCAATACCGTGGTAAGCACAGAATAATCGTTGAACTCGGAGTGATTCTGCCTGAGTACCGAAAGTCTTTCGCCCGAGCCAAAGGATACATTGCCGCGTGTGCTCTGCAAATCGCCCGAAAGCATTTTGATAAAAGTTGATTTTCCCGCACCATTGGCACCAATAATTCCATAGCAATTGCCAGGCGTGAATTTCATATTTACATCCTGGAATAAGATCCTTTTACCAAATTGAATTGCCAGGTCCGAAACTGTAATCATTTAATTTTGTGTTTGTTATATTTATTAAAAATCCCCACAAATGGGGATGCAAAAGTAGTCATTTTTTAAATAGTTTTGACACGAATTTCAAAAGCCCTAAATTGCATTAACAGCGATACTTAGCACTGCATTTTAGTATTTCAACAAATAAATTCTTTTTTTTTGCTATCTTTACAAATATCACTTTAAAGGTAGCTGTATTTAAAACACATTACCCATGAAATCACTTTTACCTTTTTTAGTTTTAAACGTACTCCTTTTGTTAGGTTCGCGCATATATGCACAAAATAATGAAAATGAAGAATTCAGCCCGGCCATAGAAGACAACTCCATGTTTGTAGAAGAAGCCTACAACCAGGAAGACAGGGTGGTGCAGCACATTTCGAACCTGGTTCTGTTGCCGCTGGGCGAAAAAAACATTTACTATTCATTTACCCAGGAGTGGCCGGCCTTCGGGCTCAAACACCAGTTATCGTACACCTTGCAGTGGTATTCTATTTCGAGGGCTGATGTTTCAGGTTTCGGGGATATCTACTTGAATTACCGTTACCAGCTGTGGTACAAACAGAATTTTGTTGCCTGTTCGCCCCGGGTAAGCCTTGTTGTTCCAACCGGCAATCATGCCAAACGGCTGGGCGACGGATCGTGGGGGCTGCAATTTAACCTACCTGTATCCAAACGATGGACCAACCATTTTATCAATCATTTTAACCTGGGTGCAACTTACTTTTTTAAGGTGAAACAGGAGGAAATTGATTTCAGCCGCTCCATGGTAAGCTACTTCGGCGGGCTGAGTTCTATCTGGCTGATGACAGAAAAAACCAATCTCATGCTCGAATGCATGACATATTATATTGCCAATCCGGATATTGACAACAAAGTCAGATATACCAATGAAACAATTCTGGCACCCGGTATACGCCATGCGATTGATTTAAAGAAACTGCAGATTGTTCCCGGGCTCACGGTTCCATTTTCGCTTTCGAAAGAAGAAGGAAACAAGGTTGGATTGTTCTTTTATTTGTCGTTTGAGCACCCATATTAACCTATTATTCAGAGCCTTATAAACAGCATTGCTAATTCAGTTGTTTTTCGCGCAAGTAGCCGATTGCAGGATTAATAAAATTTATTACCTTTGCACCCCATTTTAGCAGAGCTTTGTCTGGCTTTTCCGGTAAGTTATTCAATGTATCTGGCTACAAATCAACCCCATGTTAAACCGGCCGTACCGGAAGGCCACAAAGAATAAAAATTATGAGTAACGACGTTAACGTTAACGACGAATTAAACAATGTTGAAGAAACAGCTGAAGTAGCAGCAACTGAAACTGTTGAAACCCCGGTAGCTGAAGTAGTTGCAGAAGCACCTAAAGCTCCTAAAGCACCAGAGGCACCTGCTGCCCCGGCTGAATTCGACTGGAGTGCTATCGGAAAGAAACATGAAGCTTATGCTCCCGCTGACCGCCAGCGTTTAGAAGACATTTACGACAAAACCCTCAGTTCAATCGGTGACCACGAAGTACTGGATGGCCTGGTAGTAGGACTCACCAGCCGCGAAGTGATTGTGAACATCGGTTTCAAATCGGATGGTGTAATTCCTGTATCGGAAGTACGTTACAATCCTGATCTGAAAGTGGGCGACCGCATTGAGGTGTATGTTGAAAACCAGGAAGATTTGGGCGGACAGCTTCAGCTTTCACATAAAAAAGCCCGTATCCTCCGTTCATGGGAGCGTGTTAACAGCGCTTTCGAAACACAGGAAATTATCAACGGTTTTGTTAAATGCCGCACCAAAGGTGGTCTTATTGTCGACATCTTCGGTATCGAAGCATTCTTACCTGGCTCACAGATTGACGTTAAGCCTATCCGCGACTACGATCAGTATGTTGAGAAAGTTATGGAATTCAAAATTGTTAAGATCAACCACGAATACAAAAATGTGGTTGTTTCGCACAAAGCACTTATTGAAGACGAACTTGAAGCTCAGAAGATCGAAATTATTTCGAAACTCGAAAAAGGACAGGTTCTTGAAGGTATCGTTAAAAACATCACTTCGTACGGTGTATTTATCGACCTGGGCGGTGTTGACGGTCTTATCCACATCACCGACCTTTCATGGGGTCGTATCAACCACCCGGAAGAAATCGTTCAGCTCGATCAGAAAATCAACGTTGTTATCCTCGATTTCGACGAAAACAAAAAACGTATTGCTCTTGGTCTTAAACAGCTTAGCGCTCACCCATGGGATTCGCTCCGCGATGACCTTAAGGTT
>CALCJE010000024.1 GCA_937965665.1 uncultured Bacteroidales bacterium | reverse complement strand
ACGCTCAGGGCTTAGCCGGGCGGAAGTTCAGGATACGGTTTTTTAATGCTTCAATATCAGGATCAGTTCCGTCGATAGTCATCTGTGCCTGCCGGTAGTATTTTTCGCGCAACGAAAGATGTGTTGCTATCTTTTGCAGGATGTCGTCACCGTTCATTTGCTGGAACAACGGCCTTTTGTGTGCATGTGGCCCGATGCGCGCCAGGATTGTTTCAGGAGATACTTCCAGGTAAATGGTTATCCCGGTGGCATTCATAAGTTCCATGTTATTGTGAAAGCAAGGTACCCCACCACCGGTTGAAATCACAGCTTCTGGTTTTAAAGATATGTCAGCCAGCATTTTATGCTCTACCTCCCGAAACGCAGTTTCACCGTATTTGCTGAAAAAACCGGCTATTGAAATCTTATACTTTGATTCAATTTCAGTATCCAGGTCAACCCAGGGAATGCCCAGCGCTTTGGCCAGCCTTTCTCCAACGGTGCTCTTACCGCTTCCCATATATCCTACCAGGTATATTCTCATATGGCAAAGATAAATTTTATAAACATTCCATGCGCTTTTTGGCTATTTACATTATTTTTGGTCCTTGATGAAGTATACCGTTGTTAATTACAGGCTTCGATAAAAACAATACTTTCCAATAGCCTTTTACTGTATAGCCCTCATTTTATTGCAGATTTTTTAAAACAGTCCTGATGCCATCAACCCCTCACGAAATACTGAAACGATACTGGGGCTTCGATACTTTCCGGCCTTTGCAGGAAGATATTATTAATTCTGTGCTACAGGGAAACGATACATTGGCTTTGTTGCCTACAGGAGGAGGTAAATCTATATGTTTCCAGGTTCCGGCGTTGTGCAATGATGGTTTGTGCCTGGTGATTACCCCGCTCATTGCGCTGATGACTGACCAGGTTGAGAACCTGAAGAGGCGTGGTGTAGTAGCTGTCGAAATGCATGCAGGTATGCACCCGCGCGAAATTGAGATGGCTTTTGAGAAATGCGCCGATGGCCGGGCTAAGTTCCTGTATCTTTCGCCGGAGCGACTCGAAACCCGGAAATTCAGGGAAATGCTCCGTGGCCTCCACGTAAAGCTTATTGCTATTGATGAAGCACATTGTATCTCGCAATGGGGATACGATTTCAGGCCACCCTACCTGCGTATAGCCGAAGTGCGCAATATTTTCCCCGAAGTGCCTGTACTGGCACTCACGGCCACGGCAGTGCCCCGTGTTGTTGAAGATATTCAACTTAAACTTGAATTCAGGAAAAGAAATGTTTTCAGCAAGAGTTTTGTGCGTAAAAACCTGGCATACATCGTTTCGCGCGAAGATGATAAAGTAAAGAAACTGCTCCGGATTTGCACCGGGGTACAGGGCTCGGGAATTATTTATGTACGTAACAGACGGCTCACCAAAGAAATAGCCGAATTACTTACGCATCACGGCATCTCTGCCGGTTATTACCATGCAGGGCTTGATCCGGCCACCCGTTTGAAAAGCCAGCATAGCTGGATGAACGGAACCACCCGCATTGTGGTGGCAACAAATGCATTTGGCATGGGTATCGATAAACCCGATGTGCGGCTGGTGGTTCATATGGATTTGCCCGATACCCTCGAGGCATATTACCAGGAAGCCGGCAGGGTAGGGCGCGACGGTGAAAAATCATATGCTGTAATGCTTTTCAACGACCACGATATTATTAACAGCCGTCACCACCTCGAAATGGCCTGGCCCGACGCGGAAACCGTCAGGCAGGTGTACCAGGCGCTGGGCAATTTCCTTCAGTTGCCTGTTGGGGCCGGAAAAGATGTTTCATTCGATTTTGATTTTGAGAAATTTAGCAGCGCCTATAAACTGAAGCCTGTAACCGCTTTTAACGCTTTGAAAATACTGGAACGCGACGGGTATATTTCATTGAATGATGCCTGGGATGATCCTTCGCGGATTATATTTACCTGTACCAAAGACGATTTGTACCGCTACCAGCTCGAAAATGCAGAGGCCGATAAAATCCTCAGGGTGATACTTCGATCGTACAGCGGAGTTTTTATGGATTTTACGCGTATCAGCGAAAATGAAATTGCCCGCAGGTCGGGTATTGATTCGCCGAAAGTGAGCCAGTTGCTAGTGCGGATGCAGAAACTCGGAATCATAGAGTATGTACCGCATAAAAATCAGCCACAGCTTATTTTTAATACCGAACGGTTGAATCCTGAAGATATCATGCTTTCGAAAACCTTCTACAGCCAGCGTAAAATGGAAGCTTTTGCCATGTTCGACAAGCTGGTTCACTATGTAAGCTCCGATTCAGAATGCCGCAGCCGTATGCTTGTTTCATATTTTGGAGAAACCAATTCTTCCAGTTGCGGGGTTTGCGACACCTGCCTGGATCGCAAGCGTAAAGCAATTTCGGAGAAACAATCGCAGGAAATAGTCCGGGACATACTTACAATACTTTCGCAGCATCCGGCTACTATTACCGACATTGTGAGCCGCATGAAACATGTAAAGGAAAACGACCTGATAGCGATTGTGCGATGGCTGGTTGAGGAGGGAAAGGTGCAGGAGAATGGTGAAATCTTAAAACCGGTTTAAAAAGAAAATGAAATTAGATAATCATAGCATTTTACCACGCAGTTTCTATACAAGGCCCGATGTGGTTAATATAGCCCGGGAATTACTCGGTAAAGTACTTTATACCTGCATTAACGGGCAAGTATCGGCCGGCATCATAACTGAAACCGAGGCTTATGCCGGTATTACTGATAAGGCATCGCATGCATACAACAACCGGCGCACGCAGCGCACCGAAATCATGTACCATACCGGGGGTACGGCTTATGTTTACCTGTGTTATGGCATACATTCCCTGTTTAATATTGTTACTTCAGTAGCTGATCAGCCGCATGCAGTGCTCATCAGGGGTATAAATCCACTGCAAGGTGTTGAAACCATGAAACTTCGCTCGGGGAAAACGAAAATTAATGTGCAGGATGGGATTGGACCTGGAAAAGTTGCCCGCTTACTGGGAATTGCGGTGCGTCATTCAGGCCTTGATATGTGTGATGAAACCTTAGCAGGCGACCGGATATGGGTTCAGGATGAAGGAGTAACGGTGCAGGAAGATAAAATAGTTACCGGCCCCAGGATTGGCATTGATTATGCCGGCGAAGATGCCTTATTGCCTTACAGGTTCAGGATTACAAAAAAATAAAGCTCCCGGTCAGGAGCTTTATTTCATATAGTACAAGAATGTTTATTTTACGGTTTTCTGGAGGTCAGCACCTGCTTTGAATTTAACAACTTTTTTTGCAGGAATTTTAATTTCAAGACCTGACTTAGGATTGCGGCCTTTGCGGGCAGCACGTTTTGATACTGAGAAAGATCCAAAGCCAACCAAAGCTACACGGTCACCTTTTTTCAAAGCTTTATTGGTAGAGGCAACAAAAGCATCGAGAGCCCTTTTGGCATCTGCTTTGGTCATTCCGGCTTCAGCGGCCATTGATTCAATTAATTCTGCTTTGTTCATTGTTTTGATTTTTTGGGGTTAGGATTAAGTTTTTAACTAACACAAATATAATCTAAAAATGAACAATATCAACATGTTTAGCGTAAAAACCTCCGAAATTGTTAATAAACACGGTATTTTGTTGATAACTTCGCTGGATTACCAGTGCTTTTAGCCGCTTTTTAAGTGATTTTAGAGCTCAAACCTCGACCCTGCGGGGATTCTGACACCACGAAGAAATTCTGCAATCCCCATTCTTTTTTTACCCTCCAACTGTAGTTCATCAATAAATATCCTTCCATCGGCTGTAATCACTGAGAGCTTTTGCTTTTGGTCAGTTTCTATTAAACCGGGTGTCATTCCGGTAGTTTCCACCAGGTAGGAGGTGCGGAAGATTTTTACCTGCCGGGAGGTTCCGTTGGTTTGCAGTACTGAAAACGCCCCCGGAAAAGGGGACAAGCCCCTGACGAGGTTGTGTATCTGCTGGCTTGGCTTTGCCCAGTTTATTTTACAGTTTTCTTTAAAAATTTTGGGCGCCGGGTGAAGTGTTTTAATATGTTGAATTACCTGTTCCTGGCTCTGAGGTTTTATATTTCCCGTTTCGATCATTTTAAGCGTTTCCAGCATCATATCTCCGCCTTCGGTCATCAGGCGGTCGTGGAGTGCTCCGGCATCGTCAGAGGGCAGTATAGCAATTTTACGGGTAAGGATAATTTTCCCTGTATCTATCTCCTTTTCGATAAAGAAAGTGGTAAGCCCTGTTTCGGTTTCGCCGTTTATGATGGCATGGTTTATAGGAGCAGCACCACGGTATTGGGGCAACAGTGAAGCATGCAGGTTTAAGGTCCCATATTCAGGCATTTGCCACACCACTTCGGGCAGCATCCTGAAAGCAACAACTACCATCAGGTTAGCATTAATGTGTTGTAGTTCTTCAATAAACGAGGGCGCTTTTAAATTCGAAGGTTGTAAAACAGGGATTCCATGGGCCAGGCCAAATTCCTTCACCGGCGAAAACTGGATCTTCTGGCCACGGCCGGCAGGTTTGTCGGGCGCAGTTATTACAGCCAGCACATTGTATCCTGCCGTTACTATGGCACGCAGGGGCTCAACCGCAAATTCCGGTGTGCCCATGTAAATAATTCTAAGAGACCTGTTCATTCGGTTTAATTTTTAATCCTCAGGCTACATTTTTCTGCAGGTAGTTCAGTATTTATAAAGCCCGCAATCCGGACTGTCATTAAACAAAAAATACCTGAAGGTTATCCAGGTATTTCAAGTAGTTTGTGTTTAACAATTATTTACCGCTTTTGGCCTTTGCCTGTTCAATATATTTTTCAATATCCCTGGCTTCGGCGCTACGGGTATGTTCTTTCTGAATTTTTTCGTACAGTTCAACGGCTTTGTCATATTTGGCCTGGTCTTCGTAAACCAGTGCTGCTCTCATCAGGTACAGCGGGGTGGTTAAATCGTTCACCTGTTGTTCCGAAGCTTTCACGTAATATTCAATGGCCTTGTCTTTCTGACCAAGTTCGAGGTAAGCATCGCCCATACTTCCGGTTGCCATCGGGCCAACAAATTCATCATCGCTGTCGAATTTTTTCAGGTAGGTAAGGGCATCTTCGTATTTACCCTGTTTCAGGTAAATAATACCGGCATAATATTTTGCCAGGTTTGCCGATTTGGTCATGCTGTAATTGTCAATAATACTGAGAAATCCTTCATCATCTCCAAATCCGTTGAGTGCTTTGCTGAGTGAGTCTTCTTCAAAATATTTCTGAGCCATAAACATAGCGCCCTGTGCAGCTTTTTCGCGGGGAGCAATATAAAGTTTCTGGAAAGCAAATACGCCTAAAACAATAACAATGGCAGAGCCAATGATGATTGTGAGAATCTTTTGATTTTTTTCAATGAATTTTTCTGATTTCGACAGCGCTTCTTCTACTGCGTGAATTTTCTCTTCAGTATTGTCAATTTTCTTGGCCATAATTCTTATTTTTGAGGCGCAAAAGTAGCCTTTTTTTAGTAAATACTAATCATACAACGCTTTTTTTTACTAACATATCATCGTAATTATTAAATTATTGGTACTAAAAGTGTTCTTTTGCCCGACAGATTGCCGCCGGATAAATGATTGACGGGTATTTGCTGAAAACTGCAATGAATAAAGTGAGCCAGGATGCATGGTGGCTTCCTGAGCCGGAACAAAAGAAATTGAATGGTAGCCATGGAGATGAACAGAGAAGATTTGGAGTATAAAACCCGGCTTTGCGAGTTTTTCAGAAGTATGAAACTCGAAAAGCGTAATGCGTTGATGGATAGAGTGCTGCATGACCGGACCAGGTATGTAACTGTTGGCCTCGAAAATATATACCAGCCGCATAATGCCAGTGCAGTGCTGCGATCGTGCGATTGTTTCGGGATTCAGGATGTTCATATTATCGAAAACTCGTACCATTACGAACTCAACCCGCATGTTTCGCTGGGTGCTGCGCAATGGCTCAATTTATACCGTTATAAGATCGGAAGAGCGTCGTGTAGGGAAAGAGTGTAGATCTCGGTGGTCG
>CALCJE010000023.1 GCA_937965665.1 uncultured Bacteroidales bacterium | reverse complement strand
CGCGTAGAAGCCATGTCGTACCTGAAAAACTATAAAGATGTTAAAGTGATAGTTGTGGAAGATATGAACCGGAACTCGGCCCAGATGGTACCCCGCTATTATTCCGGTCAATGGATGCAGCCTTTGTATAAATCGAAACTGGGCGTTAAACAATACATAGCCGATTCGCTGCCAAGTCGCGTGAACGAAGCGTCGTTTGTGCTGTTTTACAGCGACGAAAACCTGGAGTCCAGGGTTGATTCGATGAAGAAGGAAATACCAGCACTTGTATTGGAGAAAACATTCGAGCCCGGATTTATTGATGATATCATGCACAAACTAAACCCGGTGAACCGCAATGAAACCATTTACATGTACCGGAATGAAAAAATAATGCCCAAACATCCTTCACGATAGTATGTTTAATGTTTCCGGGTGACCGGACAATTGTTTAATACTGAATATGACCAGAGAAGAAGCCCAAATCAAAATAAATGAGCTTGTAAAAGAGCTGAACGACCATAACTACAAGTATTATGTGATGGCCGATCCTGTAATTTCGGATTATGAATTTGATATGCTTCTCGAGCAATTATCGGCTCTCGAAAAGGAATACCCTGAATTTTTACTTCCCGATTCACCAACACAGCGGGTCGGAGGCACTGTTACTTCCGAATTTACTTCAGCCCGTCATACATACCCGATGCTTTCGTTATCCAATACTTATTCCGAAAGTGAGTTACGCGATTTCGACGATCGGGTTCGCAAACTGATTGACGGCCCTTATGAATATTTCTGCGAACTGAAATTTGACGGACTTTCGATAAGTCTTACCTATGAAAATGGCTTGCTCACCAGGGCACTCACCCGGGGTGATGGCGAAAGGGGAGATGATGTTACGGTAAATGTTAAAACCATACGAAGCATCCCTTTACGCCTGGTTGGTTCAGGGTATCCAGATGTTTTCGAAGTGCGTGGCGAAATAATTCTGCCCAGGCCGGGTTTTGAAAAAATGAACCTCGAGCGCATCGAAATCGGAGAAAATCCTTTCGCGAACCCTCGTAATGCTGCTGCTGGCAGCCTCAAACTCCAGGATTCGGCAGAGGTTGCCCGACGGCCGCTCGATGGTTATATGTATTATGCCCTCGGCGAATCCCTTTCATTCGCTACCCACCAGCAAAGCCTCGAAATGCTTGCGCAATGGGGATTCAAAATATCGGATAAATCGGCGCTGTGCAAATCTATTGATGAAGTGCTGGCATTTATCAATACCATGGCCCGTGAACGGGATAAATTGTCATTTGATATCGATGGTATTGTTATTAAAGTAAATTCGCTGGAGCAGCAGCAGGCGCTCGGTTTTACTGCTAAATCACCACGCTGGGCTATTGCTTATAAATACAAAGCGGAGCAGGTGTCAACTCAACTCTTGTCCATCGATTACCAGGTTGGGCGTACCGGGGTGGTTACTCCCGTTGCCAACCTCAGGCCGGTGCAGTTGGCCGGAACCGTTGTGAAACGTGCCAGTCTTCATAATGCCGATATTATTGCCAAGCTCGATGTTCGGGTAGGAGATTACGTTTTTGTGGAAAAAGGAGGTGAGATTATTCCGAAAATTGTTGGCGTTGACCTCAGTAAACGCGATCTTTTTGCCGCCACGGTAACATTTATCGAATCCTGCCCCGAATGCGGAACCCGGCTGGAACGCCAGGATGGAGAAGCCGGCAATTTCTGCCCTAACGAGGATCATTGCCCCCCGCAGATCAAAGGACGTCTTGAGCATTTCATCCATCGCAAAGCTATGAACATCGACAGCCTGGGTGAGGGGAAAATTGAAATGCTTTACGATCATCAGCTTGTCAGGAATATTGCCGATTTATATTCACTAACCTATGATTCCATACTCGATCTCGAGAAAGTGATCAGGGGAACTGACGGGGCAAAAGATAAAAAGCTGAGTTTTAAAGCAAAAACTGCGCAAAATATCATCAACGGTATCCAGGCTTCCAAAGAGGCTCCTTTCGAGAGGGTGTTGTTTGCCCTGGGAATCAGGTACGTGGGCGAAACTGTGGCCCGTAAACTGGCATTTCATTTTAAAGATATAGATTCGGTAATTCATGCCGGAATTGACGAATTGCAGGCAGCCGAAAATATCGGCGAAAAAGTAGCGGGCAGTATTTATGCGTTCTTCCGCAAACCTGAGAACCTTCAGGTAATCGAAAAACTGAAAGCTGCCGGGCTACAGATGGTTGCTGATAAACAGCCCGAATTACTTTCATCCAGCTTTTCAGGC